>JAFCZV010000168.1 GCA_019314155.1 Deltaproteobacteria bacterium | reverse complement strand
GGGAACCATCGCTCGGCGTCCGTGTACCTTAAAAGACCTCTCTGAGATTTTGGGGTTACATACCGGCGAAGTTAAAAAATATATCGATTCTCTGCAAACCGATAAAAAAATAAATGTTGTGAAACAGAAAAGGGGATTGTTTTATTTTATTTCATAACAGCTGCCCGGGCTGCCCCCTTTTCACATCCGGGGCTGATACCAGACGCCCGCGACTACCGTCTCTTTCGGGGCCGTTTGCGACTTCCCTTTGACCCGTTCTTGGGCGGCAGGCGAGGCTCCCCGCCACCGGGGGGCAAGATAATCTTGTCTTCCGAAGCGACCCATACAAAACGTGACTGAGATTTACTCCCCTTGTAGGCGGGGACCCGGAAACGGCGCACATGGAAGTTGCAACTCATCAAGAGCTGCTCGAATTTCTTACTCGGCTCAGCCGACCATACAGCCAGACACCCATGTTCGCGCAGCGCGCCACGACAGGCCCGAATTCCTTCACGACCGTACAGACGGCGGTTCCCTGAATCGGTCATCGCGCTGGGACCATTATCGATATCCAGCAGGATCGCATCGAATCTGCCCTTGGAACGCAAGATAAGCTCGACGATATCGCCCGTCTTGAGGTCAACTCGTTCATCCCCCAGCGGCTGGTCGTTGAGTTCCCCGAAAAACTCACGATTCCATTCGACTACAGCGCTCAACAGTTCTCCCACCACCACTTGGGCGTGAGGACTGAGCATATCGAGAGCCTGGCGCAAGGTATAGCCCATGCCCAAGCCGCCGATAAGTATGCTGGGCACCTTGTGAGCAGCCAGATGTGCACAACCCAGCCGCGCCAGCTCCAGTTCCGACTCATGTTGGCGACTGTGCATCAAATCTTCACCGTTGATCATGATCGAGAAATCACGGTCATGCTGATAAAGCACCATTTCGCCTCCGTCCGGGGTTCGGGCTGTCGCTATTTTTACTCTCGGTTTCATGGTGGCATCCTATTGGCGACAAGTGGCAGAGATACCGGAGTCACGTTATAGTTATTGGAAGCCAGGCTCCCTTAAATTCTATGCGTAATGGTCCGGTCATATTGAATTATTAGCAATATCATAAGAAGTGTCAATTCATTTTAATCAATAATCACGGTGACCCCATTCCGAGCTCCTTTATGCAGATTTGGCCATCATCACCATGATTCCTATTATTTTTATATCATTCCCGGAGCATATCGTTGAAGTTGAACAGCGGGCAGTATGTCTTCGAAATAATACAAATTTTAAACGATAAACCGCAAATTTCTCTCCGTCTGATCAAGCGTGACATTATGAGGTTGAAGCATGCTGCCAACGCCCAATAAGCGAATAAATCCAAATGGTTTTAGACTATAGGGCTTAAAGTTTGACATTGAGACTTAAAAGCGTTAAAATTTATTCTAACTTTCAAATTTTTTGGAGATAACTGCACTTATGGTCAATTATACTGCAAAATATACAAAAATCAGCTCTGGTTATATGGGGCAGTTGATCGAATGGCCGGAGGTCGTTACTGAAGGCAAAGACCTCGAAGAATGCCGTGCCATGCTGCGCGATGCTCTGCATGAAATGGTTGCTGCATACAAGCAGCTTGGAAACGAAATCCCTCTCGGAAATGCACTAATCGAGCAACTGCCAATAGAGGTTGAAAGTGTCAGTCAAGCGTCGTGACCTGGTTCGATATCTGGAAAAGAACGGCTTTTATCTGCTTCGCGAAGGAGCGAATCACTCAATATACACCAACGATAAAAAAGTGATCCCGGTCAAACGCCACAAACAGTTTGACAGAATCACTGCAAACGAGATTTGCAAACAGACTGGCCTATCTCACAAATTCTAATTTCCTTCCGCCCACCTCTCTGAATATTCGAATTAACTGCCTCTTAATCGTGGGCATAACTTGCTGAGATAAAGCGCAGCGAAATCTCAGTCAGTGTTCATGCCATTGTTGGACGGTGTGTTTCAAGCTGCTTTATATGATCCACACGAATCCTATTTGTTTTTCGCGTTTGATTGGCGGAGCGTTTCCTGCAGGATGGGGAGCCTTTGGCGGTCTTTGGGATCGCGGGACCTCTGTTTTAGTGCGACGAGGGTCTTGAGAGACAGCATCCGCACCTTTTGCCCTCTAAATTTTATTTCGATTGTGTCATGTAGCAAATCATCGTACTCTCGCCCTTCCTCAATAAAGGCGAGTACGTCTAGCGGGCCGAAACGTGTCGCAAGTGGATGGCGGACTGAGTAAAGGATTTTCGCGTCCGGAACATGTTTTATAATCCGTGATATCGTATTAGGAAAGGCGTTTCTGCGTGAGTATGAGGTGGACGCATCGATGATAGCCCTTTCGCCATGCACATCCTTGTGTTACGCTTACCATAAGTACAACCTCAAACCAGTCCTTCTTGCAGAAACTACTTCTAATTAAATCTGGAAACTGGCAGCTATTTTTTCTTCACCTGTTTAATAAGATCAGGAAGCTGCTTTTGTGCTGCCCATAGTCGTAACGTCTGCCGATAGTCGTCGGCAGGAAACCCGAGAAGCGTTTTTCCCGGTGCCACATCACTTATGACGCCGGCATTTCCGCCAAGCTTAGCCCCGTCACCAATGGTCACATGATCTTTAACTCGTGCTCCTCCTCCTATCATAACGCCATCACCCAAAGTAACGGATCCGGCAAGTCCGGACTGGCCGGCCATCACACAGGATCGGCCAAGTTTGCAATTGTGAGCGATTTGAATGAGATTGTCTATTTTCGTACCGTCGCCAATCAATGTAGCACTAAACTTACCCCGGTCAATACAACTGCCAGCTCCAATTTCAACTCTATTTCCAATCTTAACCGTACCGATTTGAGGGATCTTAGCCAAGCTTCGACCATCGGGTGAGGGTCGATAACCAAAGCCGTCGGCTCCAATTGTAACATTCGGATGTATGATACAACAATTCCCTATCCGGCACCGTTCACGAATGACCGTACCGGACCATATAATCGTCTCACTGCCTATGCTGGAGTCATCCAGTACGGTGACATTAGGATAAAGTTTGGTGTCGGCACCGATAACAACACGGGGTCCAATATAGCAGCCAGCCCCGATTGTTGAACCTTTACCGATTTCTGCTGTTGGGTCAACCACCGCAGTTGAATGTATACCGATCTTGCATTTCGGAGGCTCTGGCTCAAACAATTGAAGGGCTGATACCAGTGCAAGATCGGCATCGGCCACTCGGAAAAGTGCCCGGTTCTTTCCAGGTTTGATATTAAATATGTCATTGACGATAGCGGCAGAAGCACGTGATTGGTCCCATAATTTTATGTATTTCTTCTCCCCAATAAACGTTAGCTGGTTTGTCGTTGCCTCGGATATTTGTTCTACACCAGTGATCATAATCGTCGGACTGCCGTCAAGTTTACCGTTTACCGCTTGATTAATCTGTTCGGTTGTATATTGTTTCATAATTGTTCCTAAATAACATCCTGAGTTTTACATTAATACTTCTGGGTATGGATCAATCGCTTAATAACAAGTATTTTTCGTACATAACATTATCCACGATTTCTATTCCCCAGCCTAAATCCTCCATCTCTTGGTTAACAGCGGTTATCGAATTGTGAAGGTATAAAGTCAAACCAAACAAAAAGGCATCCCCTCAATATTAGAAGGAATGCCCTTTTTACTCAGAAGATAAGGTTAAATCACAGTGACATTTGCAGCGGCAGGACCTTTTTGTCCTTGCTCTATATCAAAGGAAACTCGGTCGCCTTCATTGAGAGATTTAAAACCGGTTGCATTGATTGCTGAATGATGAACAAACACATCTGCTCCGTCTTCCTGCTCAATGAATCCGAACCCTTTATGGTCGCTAAACCATTTAACAGTTCCATTGGTCATAATAACATCCTCCTTTCAAAATATTTTCAAAATCTTAAACTGGAGGATGGCACATAATAAAAATGAACTGTTCCTTCAGAAAAAAACGCCCCGCCAATTGAAGGCAGGGCCTTGTTGAATAGGAGTATAATAACACTCTTTATGCAGAAAGCAAGCTAATCATTTGTTTTTTTAAAAATATTTTAAATTCGCATTTAAACGTACAAAAACGAAGTGTTATGCGAACAATGTCAGAGACGGCTCTGTATGGCAAGGTTTCGTTATTCAAGTCCAGATGATCTTTTTAGTAGTATAATCTTATATTACTATATCAACCCCCAGCCCCAAATCACTTAATTTCTTTCCCGACTGACCATGCATCCCCAATCTTTTTCCCGATGCCATGATAAGCTTTGGATGAAGTTGCATACGTAATCGGTTTGACTTTTTCTATATCAATATTTCCATTTGCATCCATCACACTCTCATCAACTTTGACATCAATAATTTCACCAATAAATTGGGTGTGCAGTCCTATTTCAAATATATGAAGGAGCTTGCATTCTAAAATGAGAGGGAATTCTTTAACGTATGGTGCTTTAACCAAATCGCTTTCTATAGGTGTTAGACCCGCGGCTGAAAATTTATCCTTTGTTTTGCCTGATGCCATTCCAAAATAATCAGCCTCCCTAACATACTTTTCAGAGGGAATATTGATAGTGTATGCTCTGCTTTCCACAATATTACCATAGCTGTATGTTGCTTTTCTCAATGATACAGTAACACATGGGGGTTTAGAACAACAAATTCCTCCCCAGGCGGCGGTCATAACATTTGGCTTTCCTGATTTGTCATATGTCCCCACGATAAGAACAGGGGCTGGGTAGATTATTGTTTGGGCTCCGATGGACTTTTTCATAATCGACCTCCACAAGAAATTAATATTCAAGGTTGTTCAAAAATGTACCAAACAAGAAGAGAGAAGGCAAGGTGTTGATATCCGTTACTGATGGAAAATTGGGGTCGGGCCACGTGAACTTGTTGATATTTATGAATTAACGCTCCAAAAATAGGTGTTTTTAGCGCTTAAGACTTATTTGACGCCAAATTTAAACATATTATCAATTATATCAATNCCATTTTTCATTGTTTCTCTTAACAGGGCAGTTTTTGGGGGCAAACCGGTCGATTAAGACCGTTTTAGGGATGTTTTTACGCCATTTTTGACGCAATGTCAATCACTTAGCGCGGCCCGACCCCCAATTGATCACCGATGGCCTCTGGGCTATTCTGCTTTTCCAATAACCTGGACGGCGACGCAAATGCATCAGTGCAATGATCTGAATTGCCGATTAGTTGGGACTAACCCCTTTTTCGCGTTCAATTCTTTCGTGAAGCCAGGTGGCCATGAGTTGGGTGTGGGGAACACCCTTTCTTCTGGCAATGCGTTTTGCCATAGCAATATCAAATGGATCCAGGCGAATGGAAACCGGCTGACGAGGAGGCCGTGGAGTCTTAAAAGACTCTGCTTGATTGAGCATTTTTTGAACATGTTCAAGACTCTCTTTGGCAATCGTCCTGTCCCATTCCTTAGCTTCTTCCTTGAGATCCTTCTTTATTTCTTTTGGGAGTCTATTCATTTTTTAATCCTCTTAAAATAGGCCTTTTTAGTGGAATCTGACATTGGGAATACTGTTACGCATCGCCATAATCCATACTTTGGGTATGGGGCTACAATTGCCTCGACACAGTATCCGGATGCATCTGTGCCCCATAGACGGTATCGATACTCAGTAGATTTTGCTCGTTTCTTTTTATTCCTAATAGCAAAGGTCGGAAACGGACCTTCGCTGTAATATACTTCCTCAACCTGCTCGGGACGTATTCCATGAACCGCAATATGATTGATGTTGTCTTCGTCCCAGTCGGGTTCAAGGGATTGGTCAGGTTTAATCATAGGAAAAGAATAGCGTAATTTTTTGATTACGTCAAGTTATACAATCGCTTCGCGATTCTATATAACACGGCTTCGCCGCTCTAAAAAAGGAGATTCCTATACTATCAAGTTTCGTGAAAAACAATATTTTGTGTCGTTAAATGCGAAGATCATTTAACTGTTACCTGACCCCGGGTTCACTTAAAAAAGGCGCTTGAAACGGTCGAGCATTGAGGCTTCTTCTTTCAGGGGCTTTTTGCTTAAGTTTGCCGCCTCGTTATCAAGAATCACAACTATTCCGGGAAGTTTATCAACAGTGTCTGGTTTAAACTCCAACATCAGATCATCTATCCGGCTCGAAAAAAACCCTTCCTGATTTCCGTAATGAGAGATCACCTGTTTGAAATTGTCCGGGAATTTTTGCGCCACCCTTCGAAAAGGTACGTCTGAAATCGTATCGGATTCAAGGTAGCCTAAAACTAGATCTTCGGCACCCCTGCACCCCAATTGCTGCTCGGGATATTCAAACACGTCGATAAATTGCCGGTAGTCGATCAAGAAAGAGGGCCCCTCTACAGGATCGCACAACATTCCTACATCCGGACTGCGGATAACATTCCTTGGAAGCTGCACTTGGGGCGGCTGATAGACTTTGCCGGTGTCATCGGCATAGGACTGCGCCAGAGTAAGGCCGGTGTTGGGGTTCTTTTTTTCATAGATCCGGTAGTCAAAAAAATCCTGGTAATTTTGCATGATTTCTTTTCCGGTTCCAAAGACTTCATCGCTGCCAAAGTACTGAACAAAATCCTCATATTGCTCCCGGGCCGCTTGCAGGCTCTTTTGAAGTTTCTCTTGATTGTCCTGAAACGCTCGCTCCGGATACTTCATCTGAATCTCAGCGGCGGTTTGATACACTTTGGCCCGGTGCTCATCGCTGCCGTCCGGCTCGATAAGCGAGGCTGCACCGGAAAATGTGTGAAAGCCCCGGACCGGCACGATCCTGGCAGCAAAAAAATCCCCGGCGTTTACTCGGAAACCGTCCATATCAACTGTGGGATACACCCGGTACTCGCACTCGTTGATCAGGTTTTTCAAACGCCAACACCTGCCGGTTATGTCTTTGATTTCAAACAAACCCTCGATCACCTGTTTCCAGCCAAAAACCAGTTGGCGGATATCGTCACTGATCTCGCCTTGATACTGCTCGATAAAGCGTTCAATTACGGTTCCGCCTGAATCCAGTTGGCATTGCAGGACGAACCAGTCCTGAAAAGCAATCCACTCGTCTTCAGCCTTGGGCCGTTTTCGTTTACCGAATCGCTCTTGCAGGGCCGCCTCAAAATCCTCCTCAAGCTCAGAACGCCGCGAGTAGCCGATCAGAACGCCCTTGACATCACCAATCAGCGCCAGTGTCGCTTGCGAAAGCCCGTCTTTTTCAACCGGAATCCTTTGCTGCAAGATTTGTGTATCAAGGGCCTGTTCGCCCAAACGGTCCGGGTCGTCTTCATCCAGGATGAGCAAAGGCTTGCCGTTTTCACCGAAAAGATCAAGGTCGATCTTCGACGGATCGAGCGGTGCCAGGAGTCTTAGCCAGATCCCGTATTCCCGGGGCAGTTTGAATTGCCATTTTCGAGCCCACTCGATTCCTGTGTAAACAATTGTCTCAGCCAGCATTGGATCACAAGATATCAGCGGATGTTCTTCCGCGGCTGCTTTTGATTTTAATTCCTCGATATCGTTTTGGATCAGGCCATAGTTGCCCCAGGCATCCTTGAGACCGAATCCGGCCAGATCCACTAAAAAACAAGTGAAAACAAAACCGGTCGGACCTTCTCTGATAAAAAAAACAGTCGCTATCCTTTGGGCTTTCCAGTTTTTGTTTATCAGGCACTCCTTGAGCGGGTGGTGAAAGTTGAGCGCTTCTCGAAGCAGAGGGTCTTGACGCAGAATTTTGGGCAATGATTGTTGGCGGGCCTTTTGGCGTCTGCGCATCTCCTTGCGTTTTTGGGTATGTTTCTGTTTTTTGGTTTTCTTAGCCATTTTTGATTTTCTCGCTACCTCCGCAGCCCCGATCCATAAATCTATTTGAGTTTAAGATCGCTGTTAACAGTTGACAACAATTTATTAGTGCATTTAGGTTCGCGGCAACCGATTCTAATAACAGCAAAAGAAGTCTATAATAAGCCTTAAAATCGTCTTAAACGACTCTTGTTGATCCCCAAAAGAACCTTATTAAGCTAAATCATGCTTCAAAATGTAGGACATCCTCATTTCGTATCCTCTATCAACTTGTGAAAGGTCTTGACCCATTCCTTCCACAGGCGATCAAAATCCGGCACGTCTTTCAGCAGACGCCTGATTCATAAAAAACCTATACGGCAACCGCATCGAGCAGGCGGAGAGATGCTTCAAGGTTGTCTCCGCTATTCCTGCAACTGAAATCAATGTCCTCAGAAAACCGGTAATCTCTGTAATAGCAATGCCTTAAACATGTCCCACCCTTGAACACCCAGCCGTGGTCTTTGGCCCCTGAATGCGCCAATCCTGACAGAAGCCAGAGGATGACGTAGTCTTTTTCGGCCTGATCAAAGCGGAGCCCTTCCTTTTCCGCTACACGATGCAGTTCCGCAGTTGTAATCATTTTTATATCTCCGCGTTTACCAGAAGACCCCACCTTCTGTTGTATTTCCCGTGCTTGGGCATGGTCGGGTCAAGGGTGGAAAAACCGGGGGCACGAGGTATCTCTGTGCGAAGCGCTTCGACGTCTCCCAATCCCAGCGCCTCCATTATAAACCCCAGACGCTTTGCGACAGCAGAGTTACCGATTTTGGCGGTGTATTTTCTCAGCTTTTTCTCTTCCAGCATCTTCCAGGAACCCGTCAACGCCTTGGTAATCTCGCTTACTCCGCCTACGTAATGAGGAAGGTCCAGTCCGTCAATAATCGTCTTTTCCCGGTCGGTGACACTGAAAGGAATCTCGTCTATCCATTCCTTCATGACGCCGAAAAGCTTGTCCGGTTTCAGCGACACAATCTTGTAGGTCACTCCCAGCACATCGCCCGGTTGGCGGCGCACGGGATGATTGGTCGCCACAAAGACCGTACGGAGAAGTTGTTCCGTCATGCCGTGATGGTTGAGGGCCGACCAGTAAGCGATCACTGCCGGAGAAACCAGCTTCATGGCGACCACAAACTCGTGCAGCTGCGGCGAACGGTCTTCGCCGGAAGAGAGTGGGATAACGGCGAACCGTCCTCTGCGGATACGCCTTATCCAGCCTTTACTTTGAAGCCGCTCAAGAAACTGAGGCGTCGGGGCGCCCTTTGCATGCCCCAATATCTGTCGCGCCAAGGCAAGGCTGAAGGTGGGATGCCCACCTGTTTTGGCGAGAAACGCGGCCTCAATCTTTCCCAACGGGCCTCGTGTTATATTTTGATCGTCATTCATATCCTGTGCAGCCTATCTTTGTCGTATATAATATAACATTTCGCCGACAAGTCAAGATATTTCAGGTAAAGCTCTGGCGACAGCAGTTTCGAGATAAGCAATACTAATGGCATAAGGGGAACGGTGAATCAGGAAGCGACGTATACCCTGTTGCTCGTCATACCCGGGTCACATCAGCGGTGCCTGCTGAACAGCGCTAAAGGCCCGATCTACTTCGCACAGAAACTCATTGCCTAAATTTTTTGCACACTCTTCGTACCAAGACCGGGAATCTTCTAATTCAAAATAAACGGCAGGATGGACATCAATCTTGAGCATTGGCATTTTGGTACAGCTTGCTGCGAACATCTTCCCATGGAATACATTCAACAGCCCCAGAGTCTATTTCTCTCAAACGCTTATCAATCTCTTGCTGCCACGCAAGCTCGACATCCAGATCGGTTGTTTGATCCAGGCTTGAGATTAATCTCTCCGCAATACGGGCTCTTTCCCTTTCCGATTGTTGAAGAGCTTGATCTATTATACGGTCAACCGTATTGGTGCTCATCACGTTGCTCCTCTATTAATTATAAAACAATTTATTAAGATGTAAAAAGAATGTAAAGATTCAACAATGAAAAGGCGACAAAGTGCATATTCCGTATGATTTCTTCAAATGCGGAGCGCATTTAACCGGTATTTATGACGTTAAATTTGAAGATTATATTTATGAATTAACGCTCCAAAAATAGGTGTTTTTAGCGCTTAAGACTTATTTGACGCCAAATTTAAACATATTATCAATTATATCAATATGTTTCTGCGGCTCGACCCCCAATTCGATGCAAGGTTGCTCTCAAGATTTCTGCCGTATTCCTCCCATGTCTGCCCATCAACACCCGGGGCACTCCGGCGCTTTAAGCTCCGGTACGCCTCTTTGAGCCTGTCAATGCTGCACACGTGATGCCAGATTGCCGTAAACTGTTCATTCCTATCTCTCTCGGCCCTCTGCCGTATCCGGTCAAGCTCGCTTGGCAAGGTTTCCCGGCCCTGTGTCCGGCCCTTGTCTCGCCCTACCAGATTCCCCTTGGCCAGCCTCCTTTTCTCCACCTTCTCCGCCATGCGCTTGTTGTCACGCACTTTGTTCGAAGGCTTCCCTGATACAATGAAGCTGTCCGACTCCCTGCATCCGTTCACCATGGCCGTGCCCCCTTAGGGTTCGCCACGCGGGCTCTTATGCAATCTATAAAAGTCAAATGCAGGGCCTCCCGATTCCCGCGCAATGTGTCTCTGTACATGCATGGGGTCTCCGACCCCGCCGAGTCCGCATACGCCTTGCCATGGCAGCGCATGAAGTATTGCCTTCCGTAGTCTTGAAGCACGTCGGCACTCGAATCTTTAGTCTTCATTTCGGGGCTCAATACCCAGCCTGTACGCACCCCTGTCAACGCTTCGGCTCCAACGTTACCGCTGACTCCGCATGACTCGGGGACGGCGTGGATGGCTAATCCTTCGCCGTAGGGCTTTTGCATCCCCACCACATTGCCGGTTTTAATCGGCGCATCTCAAGAATGAAGACGCGACCCCTATGTTTTTTCGGATAATAATATTTTTTCAACTTCGGAACTGAATTCCAGGCTTTCCCGGTCCGCTGCCAAAATTTCAATTTCAGCAGCGGATGAGACACCGATACCGAGCTCCGCAGCCCTTGCAATCTGTCTTTGATCGAAAATTTTCCGGTTCATAATAGCATCATTGCTGCCAAGAGCCTTGAGCACGGCCACGCCGACGGCATCGATGGCAACACGGTCGGTTGATGCTAAAAAGACATTTCCTTTGGCCCGCTTGCCGGTAGCGGGTCCGCCGTCGGTAAAAGCGTCGATTCCGTCCAGCACGACGATTTCAGGCGAAAAAGGCTGATTGATTTCCGCGATCATCTCCTGTTGATATAAAGATTGGTGCAGTTCTCCCATATATTGATACCCGTGCCGAAATGTGGGAACCACGCCGACATGCAATTTGAGCGATAGCGTAAATGCGCCCCCAAATTGATGGGTTTTTAAACAACAGGTTGATATGAGGCACTCTGCCTCAAGGATAGGCCGGGCAATGCGAAATCCATTTTCCCAATGTCCGTGTTTGGGTTTGCATTCAACCCAATCTCTTTCTTTTAAATCATCGAAATCGATAATATGAACATCTCTTTGCTTTAAAAGCGGAACAATACCCTTTTGATCCATAACTTCCCGGGTAGGTGGATAGCTCCTCTCACCCAAACCGATAGATTTTGCCCCCATGTTCCAAAGCTCATCTACAAGTGCCGTCAAAGTGTCGTTGTGAGTTGATCCGGGAGCCGGATCTGCGGTGTTGAAGTTTGGTTTAATCAGAACATCTTTATTTTTGACAGGATTGAGTCCCAGGACGGATAGGGAAGATTTTACGCCTTTGTCCCTGTTTTCTGTTTTTACAAATGCAACTTTACTCAATTTCATTCCTCCCCTGTGTGTCGATATTTCACCAGCCCCCCAACCCCTACTATGTACGTCCGCCGGATCCCGTTACTCGATGACCTGTTTGGCTCTTAACTCGCGCCGAAGAAGCTCGATGCGCCGGCGATTGGCACCAAAATCTGAATAGCCGATGCGAGACGCCGAACGAATCGAGATGATCCCTTTCGATGAATTGAAGTATAGTTCAAGATCATCGATAAACCGGAAGATCAGGCTCTTGCATTCCACATGGATGTAGTTATCGGTTGCCGTGACAATGACCCATCTGGGCATTGAAGCTATTTCATCCTGGATAAGGGGCCAACTTGCGTCAGGATCACCTTTTAGGCGAAACGGCTCAATTGCATGCTGTGCGTCTTTTGCTTGTGAAGATACACAATTTGGGCTCTTGGGGCAGCCCTTAAGGCCGGAGGGATCAATACCGATCTCGTTGGGTCGTGTTCCGGAGCACCCCCCGAAGATCAATAGAATTAGTACCAATGTTAAACCTGGTTCAAAAAACCTGTACATTTACATAAACGCCTTTTCCCCTGAATCAAAACGATTTATCATTCAGGTAATCAATTAAATTCGTGCAGTTCAATTCGGCCTTATTCGCTAACTGTATATTTTGTAGAAAAGTTAAAATTTGATCCCAATAAATTACATGAATATTTTCACACAAGGCAGCATAATCTTTGATATCTTTCCTGTAACCTCCAATTTTATCGATTATATTTGAAGGATTCGATTTGTAATGGTGTAGTTTGTCGATGGAATACGTGTTTGTTTTCAGTGTCAGCAGGATAAAATGAAACTCTTTGGCTCTTTTTTTTGCAGCCCAGGTACCCACATCAATGTTTCTTATAATCTGATCCTGGTTGGGGTCATGCTTCGTTTTTTTGCTTATATCTGCTTTATATTTTACTTCCACAAAGATCAACTTGTTTGACGTTTCGATAGAAAGATCTACGTGCGTTTCTCCTTCCGGGAAGGGCCTTGTCATCGGAGGAAAATATTTGTCCCAAAATCTTAGCATTGGGTCTATGAACCGTTCATCTTTATCCAGTATGATTTGGGGAAATATCTGCGAAAACCATTTTTCAGGATTTGATTTTTCTAATGTCTTGAAGACATTCCACGTCATGGCATCCTCAGAATTTTCGCTACCCAGATAAGAAAATCCTTTGACAATTCCCTTGCTATAACGCCAATTGCGCGCCTGGCTGGCTATTACGGGATCATCCGGATCAACGATCAGGTTGTCTTTAAAATCAACAAAAACTTTTACGCCGGTATCTGAGTATATGAATTTCCGTCCCACTTCATCTTTTTCAATGTCCTCTACCATGATTACGCCTCACTAACTTGCGGTGCCTTTAACCCTCTTATCTGCGAAATAAATTCTTCCGGTGCCAGTGAAGGTTATCCTGGGCCGGATAGAACTTCTCCTCTTCAGGTGTGAAAATAGGTCGATCAGTCAAGGTGAGGATGTGGCCAGGATAATTTTTTTCTACGCTCACGCGTTTTGAAACCAAAACCTCGTATTCTTTTCCGACGCTCATGAGGCCTTTGTCAAAAGACCAGTGGCAGAGTTTGCAGAGTGCCATTCCGTTGGTTGGGCGGTCGTCAAAGCTGTCTTTCCAGGGTACAACGTGAGCAGCATCGACAATGGTATGGCCTTCAGAGGTGAGCATGCGGATGCCGCACAGCGCGCAGCGATGTTGATACAGATTGACAATGGTTCTGCGAAAACCGCTGTCCCGTATTTTTTTCTGCCAATCAGATTCATCTTTTGCTTTGTCGAAATCTTTTTTCCATTCAGCCACTTTAAGCAGTTTCTCGCTGTACTGATAGGCAGCATAATTTAATTGCCCCTGTTCCAATACCTTTACTCGTATCTCAGGCGCAAAATAGGCGTCAATGAGCACGATGCGCAACTGTTCCCGGGTTTCCGGCTTGCACAGAATCCGAAACAGTTCATCATCTATTTCAGCGCCGGAATATATTTCTCTCAGCTTGACCATTGAACTGATCGTCAAGCCGGATTGATCTTTGTAGCCTTCATTTGGAATCAACTGCCAGAACGGTTCGGTTCGCATGTGATAAAAAGGATAGGACATGATGCCCTTACTGCCCAAAGGCATGATGCTGTTCCAGTAGCCG
>JAFCZV010000167.1 GCA_019314155.1 Deltaproteobacteria bacterium | reverse complement strand
CTGATGGACAATGCTTTGAAACTTTCCGTCGAATCAACCTCTTTGCAAGAAGGTAAAATGCCGAACCTGTCGCTGGTGCGGACTCGGTTCCCTCGCCGTACAGCTTAATCGTTCAATGACAAATAATTATTGACATGCATACGGCATTGCCGTACAATATCCCTTATGATATTCATTGAAACAACTATATTTACAAAATTGTTGCCGAAAAACTTAACTGATGATGAATATCGGGGATTTCAATGGTATTTGCTTCTTAACCCTGAAGCCGGAGACCTTGTTCGTGGAAGCGGTGGTGTCAGGAAGGTTGGTGGGCACCGGAGGGAAAAGGTAAAAGCAACCATTTCTGGCCATATTTTAAAAAAGATTGCGGAGGAAATTGAAAATGAGTGATCGCAATATCGGTCAAGAAATATTAGAAGGAATAAAAGAGATAAAGCGTTTTAAAAAAGGCGAAATTATATTAAACGCACGTACTTTGAATGAACCATCTCCTGCAAAAACTATTAGAAAAAGGTTGAAACTATCACAATCAGCTTTTGCCAGCTTAATGGGAGTTAGCCCACGTACGATACAAGATTGGGAGCAAGGAAGAAGAACACCTCAAGGTCCAGCAAAATCTCTTTTGCGTATTGCTGAGCAACATCCTGAAATATTTACTAAAATAAGATAAATCACATCGAACCTGTCACTGAACAGGACAGGCTATTATATCGGCGAATCATCCTCATGAGTTTTTCGGCGTTTTAAATTACAAAAACCTTATGTCGGTATGCCCCGCCTGCCCGTTAGTTCAGTGTTCGGCTATAGGAAATGAAATGAGAAAAATAGAAGAAAATTACCAGCGCATAAAGGATGATAGGCGTTTATTCGATATCCGCTTCTGGCAAGCCCAGGGAGATCTTGCCATTTTTGAGGCAGTAGCGGAAATGCTAAATGATTATTTTTTGATTCGAGGAAAAAATGTTGACGAGTCCAGACTTCAGAGAACTATTGAAAATTTTCGAAAAGCATAAAATTCGTTATCTTGTAGTGGGTGGATACGCAGTAATGAAATACAGCGAGCCCCGATTCACGAAAGATCTTGATGTGTTTATAGCGACTGATCAAGATAATGCAAATGGTGTGTATGCGGCATTGAAGGAATTTGGTGCACCACTGGAAAATCTTACTTCAGACAACTTCACACAAAAAGGATATTTCTATCAGATGGGAAGGCCACCTATACGGGTCGATATTATGATGTCGATTCCAGGAATCGAGTTTGATGAAGCATGGGAAAAACGCGAAGTGGTTGAATTGGATGGTCTTAAAATCCTTTTCATTTCGCGATCTGACCTTATCCGAGCAAAAGAAGCGAGCGCGAGGCCACAAGATAAGATCGATATTGAAAAACTCAAGGAAGCCGAACAATTGGATGCACTTGACGACAAATAGCGTGCCGCTTCGCTTTGCGCCATTTATCTCAAGTGATCCAAGCCGTTCGGCAACAATGGTTTGACAAATTGGGATATAACACGTACAATTGTACCCATGAAAATAATAGCTGATACAAATACATTTATTTCCGTTGCATTAAATGAGCCCGAAAAAGATAAAATCATTAGACTTACTGAAGGTCATGATTTGATTGCGCCTGATGTATTGCCGTTTGAGATTGGAAATGCATTAACGGCAATGATGAAAAAAAATGCGCTAAAAAAAGAGGAAGTCGCCTTAGTATGGGAGGTAGTGCAACAGATACCGGTTGATTTGAGGCATACTGATATAAAAGCAGCATTAAGTATCGCGGTAAGATATAATATTTACGCATACGATGCGTATTTTTTAGAATGCGCTGATAACCTCCGAAGCCCGCTGCTTACGCTTGACCTTGGCATGCAAAGGGTTGCACGGGAAATAGGAATTGCAATTTTGGAGTAAAATATTATGAAAGTATATACATATTCTGAAGCGAGACAACGCCTTGCCGATGTTCTTAATATCGCAAAAACTGAAGAGGTTGTTATCAAAAGGCGAGGCGGCGAAACCTTTTCAATAATTTTTAGGAAAAGTAAAAAATCACCATTTGACGTTCCAGGGATTCAAACCAAAGCAACCACAAAAGACATTCTTGAGGCGGTTAGAGAATCCAGAGAACGATTTGCCGAACAAAACGTTGAAGATTGACGGGCAGGGACAGGCGGCTTTTCACCTACCAACATCTCAACTCCTCGAATTGTCTGATTTTGTCAATATAGTTCCTCTGCCCGCAACTTAACTTTACGGTCGCTGAACTATATTATGGATATACGAAAGATTCTTGATGATCACAATTTTGTATTAACGGAAGCGGCTGTCATCGAATCCATCAGGAGAGCCGGAGAAACCAATTTACATCCGCGTCTTGGGAATGCTCTTTTGATTTATGATGAAGTCGGCAGTAGCGCACTATCCAGACTTTATCATGATTTCATATCGATAGCGCATAGGGCTGACGTTCCCATTACTCTCGGCACTCCAACTTGGCGGGCGAATCACGAACGCCTTTCAGAGGCGAACATTCAAAGAGATGTTATCGGCGATTCGGTGAAATTCCTCAATAGCCTAAGGGAGGAATGGGGCTCTTGGAAAGACAAGATCATTATCGGCGGCATAATAGGTTGCAAGAATGATTCGTACAGACCAAATGAAGGGCTTTCGAAGGAGGATGCAAGAGCATTTCATCATTGGCAGATCGATCGGCTTACTCAAGCCGGCGTCGACTTTCTCCTAGCAGCGACTTTACCTGCGCTGCCGGAAGCAGCCGGCATAGCGTTGGCTATGGAAAGGACTGCTATCCCTTACATCCTTAGTTTTGTCATCAATCGGGATGGATGTATCCTCGACGGAACCGGCCTGGAGCGGGCTTTCGGAGAGATCGACGCGGCCTGCGCTACTCCTCCTCTAGGATACATGATCAATTGTTCTTATCCCTCGTTTCTCAACGCGGAGGAACTACCCGAGGCGGTCCTCTCTCGTTTAATCGGTTATCAGGCCAATGCTTCCTCTCTTGACCACGCAGATTTGGATGAAACCGGAGAACTCCACGCAAATGAAATATCGGATTGGGGTGAGCGGATGATTGAGTTGAACAGAAGATTCGGTATCAAGATCCTGGGAGGGTGTTGCGGAACCGGGTTGGAGCACCTTCAGTACATAGTCAACAACATCCACAGCGAACAAGTCGCTACACCCGACAGCGGTACAGCTTCGCTGAACCGCCGCTGAGCTTAGCTGTTTGTATTAAAAAAACTAAGAACTTAGGAGAAGAATCAAATGAAAATCAAAACAATGTTAACCTTGGTCTTTAGTATCCTATTCCTTAGCGGGCTTAACTGCACTGCTTTTGCAGCAGGTGGTGGCGGTGTTATTACGACCGATCCAACGAAACACTTCGACCCCAAGGGCAAGCTGCCGTCGGAATTCACTATTGAGCTGCAAAACGGATTTCGCAAATCCCTGCCCTTCGAGGACAAACGTGATTTCGAAGAAGCCAAAAAAGGTTTCATCGCGGCGCCCGAATACAAACAAATTATGGCCGAGGCCGGTCACGTTGCCTGGGATATGGGCAGCTATGAGTTCTTACTGACCGACAAAAAGTACGATACCATCCATCCTTCGTTACAGCGCCAGGCCCTACTCAACATGGCCTATGGTCTTTATGAGGTTCTGCCTGACAAGATCTATCAGGTTCGCGGTTTCGATCTTGCTAACATCACCTTCATAAAAGGAAAAACCGGTTGGCTCATTTTTGACCCGTTGACCGCCAAGGAAACGGCTGCCGCAGCGCTGAAGTTCATCAATGAACAACTCGGTGCGCGCCCGGTAACAGCCGTGATTTATTCTCATTCCCATGCCGATCACTTCGGCGGCGTACGCGGCGTCGTCGACGAAACGGACGTGCGTAGTGGCAAGGTGCCGGTGATCGCACCTGTCGGTTTCATGGATCATGCGGTTTCCGAAAACGTCTACGCCGGCAATGCCATGTCGCGACGACTGTTCTATCAGTATGGTGTGCTCCTTCCTCGTAGCCCTTTCGGTCACGTCGACCAGTCGATCGGCAAGAATACGGCGGCGGGCAACTTAGGACTGATTCCGCCGAATATGATCGTCGAAGGGGACATTGAGGAGATGACCGTCGACGGCGTGAAGATGGTCTTCCAGAACACCCCCGGGACTGAAGCTCCTGCCGAGATGAACACCTATTTCCCCGATTTCAAGGCTTTCTGGGCGGCTGAGAATATCACCGGTACCGTGCATAACATCTACACCCTACGTGGTGCTCTTGTGCGCGATGCCCTCGCGTGGTCGAAGGGAATCAACGAGGCCCTCTACCGGTTCGGTCAGGAAGCAGAAGTGATGTTCGCCTCGCATAGCTGGCCGCGTTGGGGGAACGATCGCATCCAGGAAGTCATGCGCACCCAACGTGACATCTACGCCAACCTCAACAACGAGGTCCTTCACCTGGCCAACCAGGGTGTTACCATCAACGAAATCCACAACGTCTATCATCCGCCGAAGAGTTTGCAGAACCAGTGGGCGGCCCACAGCTATCACGGTTCCGAGGAACATAACAGCCGTGCCGTGATCAACCGTTATCTCGGTTACTGGGACGCCAACCCTGCAACCCTTATCCCTCTTTCACCAAAGGACTCTGCACCGCTCTATGTCGAAATGATGGGCGGCGCCGAGAAGATCATAAAGAAGGGACAGGAACTCTTTGATCAGGGAAAGTATCGCCATGCCATGGAGATCCTTAACAAGCTAGTGTTCGCTGAGCCCGACAACCAAGCGGCCAAAGACCTGCTCGGTGATGTATACGAACAGATCGGCTACCAGAAAGAAAGCCCCAGCGTGCGCAACAGCTTTTTGGCTGGGGCCTTCGAGCTGCGCAACGGTATTCCTACCGGTGCTTCGCCGAAAACTGCCGGCCCTGATATGATCCGGGCGATGACGACGGAATTATGGCTCGATTTTGTGGCCATCCGCCTCGACAGCAAAAAGGCTGAAGGTGTCGAATTTGTTATCAATCTAATAACTCCTGACAATGCAGAAGAGTATGTGGTCGAGCTGAGTAACGCCACCCTGACCAATATAAAGGGTTTCCAGGCCAAAGACGCTGACCTGACAATCACTATCGATCGCGCTGA
>JAFCZV010000166.1 GCA_019314155.1 Deltaproteobacteria bacterium | reverse complement strand
GAGAAGTCGTCGATTTTAAGACCCATTCCCTTGACAATTCCAACACCCGTTGCAGATAGGCCTGGATCGATACCGATAATCTTTATCATTCCACGCTCTTTTCTTGATACGGTATTCTCTGTATGGCGTAGTAAAAACTAATGCTTTTCCGGATCAAAATTTAGCATCCGATGTCCGGTATCCGGTATCAAGGTACAAGTCTCTTTAATTTGCGTTTGGCAATTTTTGCCTCATTCGATTTCGGATATTTTTTTATAAGGTCCGATAAGATCAGACGCGCATTTGACTTGTCTCCCAGGTTTAAAAACGCAAATCCCTGCTTCAAGAGCGATGCCTGAACCTTATTCCCTTTTGGATACTTTTCGATAACCTTCTGGTATTCCAGAATCGCTTTTTCATACCATTTTTCATGATAGTATATTTCACCGATCCAAAACTGGGCATTGTCAGCACTTTTTGACTTCGGATATTGTTTTATTAATTTTTTAAACCTTTCTCGGGCGGCTTCAAAGTCACCTTGATCATACGCCTGTTTGGCAGACTGGTATATCCCATCCTCAGAAAGTTGGGGTTTGACCTGCGTTTCGGATGTCTTGCCTGAATCCGGCGGGCTTTTTTCACCGGACGCTGTTGATTCAAAATTTAAATACTGCTCCAGACGTGCGATACGGTCTTTATTTGAATTTGTGGTCTTATCAATGGCCTCTGACGATTTTTCAAAACCCTGTATTTTTTGTTTTAAGAAGTATTCCGTCTCTTCGAGTCTCCCACTTAAAATTCGGATCTCTTCTCTAAGGCTGTCAATCATTGCACTTTGACTGGCGGTTTTACTCCTAAGATTTTTATCATCCTTGCCGTATTCAGATAGTTTTGATTCAAGTTCTTTGTTCTTTTGCTCGGCCTTAGCATAGCGGCGTTCCGCTTGCGCCAAGCGGCCGTCCAGTGAGATTACATCCTGCTGAAGCGCGCATCCGGATAAAACAATCATCCACGACAGAACAATTAATACTATATTTTTCATGGTAAGAATTTAACCCGTAAAACGTCAATTCCATGGGAAATCGTTGGCAAGCGACAGCCAGCCCGTCGCTTGCCGTTTATGATTGCCAGCCCGAATAACTGATGGCTCCGAATCAACTTTGACGCTATTCGGGTATCCTATCAGTTAATGGTAAAATGACATCTTCGGTTCTTGGCCCAGGCCGCTTCATTCTGGCCGAGGTCTACCGGACGTTCTTCACCATAGCTTATGGTGATTAAGCGCGATGCTGGAATGCCAAGGTCTACCAGAAAAGACTTTGTACTTGAGGCGCGTCTTTCACCCAGAGCAAGGTTGTACTCAAGGGTGCCACGGTCGTCGCAGTGTCCTTCGACGGTAGACTTGACGTTGGGATTGTTTTGGAGCCATTCGGCTTTGGCGTTTAATATTTCTTGTGCGTCCGGGGTCAGAACGGCGCTGTCAAATTCGAAGTGGATATCTTCATTTAAGAAGTTATCTTTCGCCTTTTGTATCGCTTCTTCTTTGAGGCGCTCCTCTTCTATGGCCCGCTGTCTGGCCAATTCTTCCTGTCTTGCTTTTTCAGCAGCAGCTTTTGCCGCTTCATCTTCGGCTTGTAAAGAGGTGTCCTCTTTGACAGCCTTCTTTGCACATGAAGCGGTGAACAGCAAACCGGGAATTACAAATGCCAGGGCCAAAATTATCCACAACTTTTTTTGCATTTTTTCCTCCTTTTTAAGGTATTGCTAAATTATTTGTTGACCATTCTTGGTGACCATTTTGGTTCTGTCTGCCGGCCTTTCAACGCAAACAGGTGTCTCTGGTCGGTTCCATAGCTCGTCATGATATAGATCCTGGAAGGCCCTTCCCGTGTTGAAGCGAAAACGATAAGATTTCCGTCTGGAGACCAGGAAGGCGACTCATTGTCACCTTCGTTGTGGGTCAATTGAGTCGGGCCTTGACCGTCGAACCCTATCACGAAAATATTGTTATGGCCATTTTCCATCCCTGAATATGCCATCTTATCTCCCTTGGGAGACCAGTTGGGTTGTGTATTGTAGCGTCCCTGAAACGTCAATCTCTTTACCTGGCCGGAATCTAAATCTTTGATATAAATTTGTGGGGTTCCAGACCTTTTTGAAACAAATGCAACAGACTTGCCGTTCGGAGACCAAGTGGGCGATACATCAATACCCTTGTTATAAGTTAATCTTTTAATAATTTTCCCCGTTCCGGTCAATAGATAAATTTCCGGATCATCTGAAAATGAAAGGGTCGCAGCCAGTTCGAATTTGTTGGGGAACCAGGCCGGTGTTGTATTAATACCTTTTTTTGCAACGATATAGCCGCGATTTTCTTTCAAATTTTTAATGTAAAGATCGGGCTTGCCCTTCGCATAAGAGGTATAGGCAAGCCATTTTCCATCCGATGACCAGGCCGGCGAGAGGGTGATGTTTTTGGTGTGTGTAAGCTGCCTGGGATTGTATCCGTCAAATTCACAGATATAAATTTCCTTGTTACCCGTACCTGTAGATACAAATGCGATTTCAGTGTTAAAAATCCCTCTGTCACCGGTCAGGGTGTATATCACCTCACTACAGAAGCGGCGTATTATTTTTCGTTCATCTGTAACCTGCCCCTTGTATCTTTTTCCAACCAACAATTGCTCTTTGAAGGTATCGTAGAGTCGGAGTTCTATTTCCATAAGGTTGTCCTGGACCAGAATTCCGCCGGTTACCAGAAGCTCTGCGCCGATGCTGGTCCAGTCATGGAAATTGACACTGGCAAAGGCGGCATCCGTCTGTGGGTTGACCAGGAAGGCTTCACGGTCAAGAAATTTAAAATATCCTGTAAACTCCAATGTTTCTGAGAGAAGATCAGACGCTGATTTTGATAATTGGTTTGTTTCACGACCCGAAGAGACTTTCTTGAACAATGGTACTGCGATGGGAACTTTTCTCAAAAAAGGATGGGAAATGTCAACATAATCGTATCCAGCCCGAGACACTCCCGGCACCACCCAAAAAGACATTATTACAATCAGCCCGAAAATTTTAATCCAGCAATTTCTCATAGCAATATCAATCTCCTTACATCAGAAACGAAAATCTGTTTTATTTACTTATTCCAGAAAGCGTAAAGTGAAAACCGGCTTCAATATAGGGCCGTACATAGGCTTTTGGGATAGGGGGAAGCGGATTCGACTTCGTAATCGCATTTTTTGCAGCTTCATCAAAATAGCTGTTCCCCGACCTTTTATCAAACCAGACATCCTTTATTTCCCCGTTTTGCATAACCTTAATGGCAACCCAGGCTTCAAGATCGGTGCGGCCCCCTGCCAATTGGTCGGAAAATGCCCAATTTTTTTGAATCCGATATGCAATTTCGATTCGATAGATATCGATGAGTTCCAATGCTTTTTTACTGCTGGCTCCGGTTCCGCCGGGAATTCCCCCACCCCTTATATTCTGTTGATTCTTAAGGTCTTTCGGTCCGGTCTTTTCCACCTGCTTCTCGAGGCGGGCAATAGCCTGTTTGATCTGATCGGATCTCGATTCGTCAACTTTTTTTTCAATTCGATCTATGGCGCTCTTAACCACCTTTTCAGTTTTGAAAGTCTTCTTTTTAAGGGATGTTTTAACCTTTTTCTTGGGATTAAGAGAAATGGACGGGGAAGGCTTGCTGATTTTTTCAGGCTTGGTTTTAGCGGAAATTTTCGGTGCTTTTTTCTCTGTTACCGACGGTTTCTTGGATTCTACAGCGTTCTTTTTTTCCGGAAGGGGCATTTTTCCCTGGGAAGGCAGTGTTACAAGGCTGACATTCATCACAGACAGGGAAGGCTTTCTCCCTTTCGCATAGCCGGGTGCAAAGATCAGAACCGCAAAAACAATGAAATGACACACAAAAGAGGCGGTAAAATTCCAAAATAATGTCCGGCGTTCATCTCCCTCTTCTCGGTCTAAATAATTTTGCGGATGTACCCTTTGATTCATCAGCTTTTTGCTTTTTGTTTGTTGCTTTTTTTATCGTGCTGAATAGGTTCCGTTACCATGCCCAGTTTCTCGATTCCTCCCGCTTTTATCTCAGACATAACACGGACCACAAACCCGTAGGGTATTTCCCGGTCTGCCCGAAGATACACTTCCCGATCCGCTCTGCCTTCTAAAATTTTCTTGAGTTTCTCCTGAAGAAAATCGATGGTAACCTGATAATTATTTATATATATTTCGTTTTTCTTGTTGATGGTGATGATAAGGTTCTCTTTTTTTGCGGCAAGTGGCTGTGAGGTTGTTTCAGGCAGAGCAACATCTACACCCTGCATCATCATAGGCGCAGTTACCATAAATATAACCAGAAGAACGAGCATAACATCAACAAAGGGTGTTACATTGATATCAGACATCAGGCGGTCGCCGTTCGTTCCGAGTGCCATGGAAATTTCTCCCTTATGTAATTATATCACGTTCGATAATATTCAAAAAATCGGCGGAAAAATTGTGCAGTTCAGAATCGAGGATTCTTATCTTCTGCATAAAATGATTAAAAGCGATAACCGCCGGGATTGCAGCCGCCAACCCGGCCGCTGTTGCGACAAGTGCTTCTGAAATCCCCGGAGCGACGACGGCAAGGCTCGCTGAACCTCTAAGGCCGATACCATGAAAAGAATTCATGATGCCCCATACGGTTCCGAATAAACCGATAAATGGCGTTGTGTTTCCGGTTGTTGCAAGGAAAGGGACCATTCGAGTCATGCGGGTGGTTTCGCTGTTAATTGCCCGCCGCAAGGCGCGTTTGACGTTGTCGATTCCGGTGAATCTTGAGCCAAGGGATGTGTTTTCACCCCCTGATGAAGGTTTTGATTCCGATGCTTTTGGACTGCCGGCCCGGCTCAATTTATTAAGTTCAATATATCCCACGCGAAAAATCCTGGCAACGGGGCTGCCGCGTAGCTGTTTGGCCCTTGAAAAAGCATTGGAGAGATTTCTGCTTGTCCAGAAATAATCTATAAATTCAGCCGACTCAGAGAAAGCCGTCCTGATATAGCGGTATTTCATTATCATGATTGCCCAAGATGTGACTGAAAAAAATAACAGAAGCAGCAGTACAAATTTAACCATTGGACCGGCATGCATGATCATGCTGAGTATATCTAAATCTGTAGAATTCATAAAAAACTCCGTT
>JAFCZV010000165.1 GCA_019314155.1 Deltaproteobacteria bacterium | reverse complement strand
CTTTATTGTTATTTCTTTTTAGGATGGCACTGTTTGCAGGTTACCGGCGCAGCACCTTCATCTTTTGATTTCAACTTCATTTTCTTGTTGAATTTTTTGTGGCATGCTTTGCAGTTATCATGTATGGCATTGGCATGATATTCGCGCTTTTTCTCTTTTGACAGTCCTTTAGCTTTCTTCCCTTTAATGTATCCGGGCTTTTTGTGACATTCGATGCAGTTTTGGACTTCGTCACCCTCTTTCAGCTGAGTCAACGGTTTATTGTCCTTATCGTGGTGACATTCTCCGCAGCTGTTTTTATAAAGATCCGGATTTTTCGATTCCCGCATAAATACCCACCGCAAGAAAAAGGGTTGCCATAACGGAGACAGCAGCAGTTAGTAAATATCTTTTCCTCATAAACACCTTTCCCCTTTCATTCACTGTTTTAGCCCTAACGTATATCAGACGCGCAAAACTACCAAGCAGAAATAAATCTGTCAATAATAAAAAGAGATTTTCATTAAAAACTCCCTGATGCCGAATTGCTGTATAACCGATTTAAATTACTATATATTATCATCTTTTTCAGACGGTTTTTTCCCGAAAATTCTGGCACCGACAATACTGATTTCATACAGCACCATCAACGGCAACGCCATCATGACCTGGGTCACGACATCCGGCGGCGTTAAAATGGCTGCCCCCACAAAGAATAATAGAAGTGCATATTTTCTGTTTTTCTTTAAAAAGCTAACGGATACTATGCCCAGTTTGGCAAGGAAGGTGATGACCAGTGGAAGTTCAAAAACAAGTCCAAAAGCAAGCAACAATTTTGAGGCAAAACTCAAATACTCCCGCATGGATGGAAGGGGCTGTATTATTTCAGAGGCAAACCCTAAAAAAAACTTAAACCCGTATGGGAATACGATAAAATATCCGAAAAACGAACCCCCCACAAAGAAGAGAGTGGATAAAAAAACGATGGGGACCATCAACCGTTTTTCCTTGTTGTACAAGCCCGGTGCAACAAACATCCAGAACTGATAAAAAATTATGGGTGCGGCCAAAATGATGCCGGAAAGAAATGCGACCTTTAAGTACGTGAAGAACGCTTCGGGAAGGCCGGTAAAGATGAGTTTGTCGCCGGTTTGCATTACGCCGATCAGCGGTCGGGTCAAGATTTGAAACAGCTTTTCTTTGAATCCGTACGACAAAACAAAACCGATGCCCACGGCGACAAAACAGATGATGAGGCGCCGCCGAAGTTCTTCGAGATGTCCGGTAAACGGAATTTTTTTCTCATCATCCATGACTCAATGGATCCTCTGAGTCGCTGTTTTTGATTTCTTTTTGGTTGTTTTCCGCTTCAGAAGCATCGGCATCCTTTTGATCCTTGGTTTCTGGTTCGACCTTTACATCGATGGCCTCCTTGATTCCGTTGCTCATGTCGTTAAAAGTCGTTTTAATTTCGTTTAATTCCGTATCGATTTCAAAAGAATCTTTTAATTCAGAGGTGGCCCGTTTAAACTCGGCAAAAGCACGCCCTAAAGATTTCGCAAGGTCTGGAAGTTTTTTAGGGCCAATAACAATCAGTGCAATGGCCAGGATCAAAAACATTTCGGGCATGCCGATGCCAAACATAAAAGACTCCTTAACTGTAGAAGTGAACTGCAGCAGCTCGGTCCGTTGAATTTCGGGGATTAAACCGAGCAAGCCCATAATATAAAACAAACGTATCCATAAGTTTTTTACAAAAAAGAGTCAAGCATAACCCTACTCCGGTTTCAGTACGAGAAAATAGAGTTTTCCAGGGTGTTTCATGTGACCGGCCGCGATTTCAGCATGGTCGCCGTTCCCCCAGAAAAGATCCCCACGGCCGGGACCGCGAATGGCTCCGCCGGTATCCTGATACAGTACAAATCGGGAAAAATCCGTCCAGTGGTCGATTTTTCCATCATCGGTTGTCAACGGTTTTTGGGTTTCGATAAACGCCAGGCCGGCCAGAGGGAACAGGCGTCTGTCCATGGCAATGGACCGTCCAGGTGTCAATTTGACTTCCAGGTATCCCAACGGCCCGTCTTCTTCGATCTTAAAAAACACATAACTTGGGTTGTAGTACAATACGGTTCCAACTTCTTCAGGATGGCGGTATAGGTACTCCCGAATTTTTTGCATGGACATTTCAGCCCGGGATATTTTGCCTTGATCGATTAGGAGTTTGCCAATGCTCCGATACGGTCGTCCGTTGGTGGTGTGATAATGAACATGGATGGTTTCGCCGCTGTCGAGATCGATCTTTCCGGACCCTTGAATGTGTAGAAAAAAGAGGTCCACCCGGTCTTTAAGCCAGGCAATTGTCTCGGCCTTGTCTTTGAGAAGCTCTTTATATTCGATGTCCTTCCGATCATAATACGGTACGACACGGTTATGGGTGTATCTGCCGATAATCTTTTTCCCTTTAAACTGGGGGGAGAATAGAGAGAGGTCGATGGTGGTAAGGTCGTCGGGACGGGCGTAAATTGGAAAGGGGTATTCAGGGGTTGGTTCAAGACTGCCTTCTAAAACAGGTTCGTAATATCCGGTAAAAAGAACTTCCCCCGGGGTGTCGCCGCCGACGGATCTGTAAACCAGATAGTTCGTGTTGATGTATTCTTTCATTTCCTGATTGGATGGTTTTGCCTGGATAAAATAGAGAAAATGCTCCAGGGATCGGATCATGTGGGATGTATCATAGACATCTTGTCCAAACCTGAAGGTTCTGGTGAGCGGCACCCGACGGAGATATGAAATACTTCCCAGAATACCATCCGCCAAACTGTTGTAGGCCATATCGTCTGAAAATTCGGGGTACTCCGAAGCGGCGATTTTCATGAGTCCGGTTTCCTTGACTTCGGGGGGCTCTTTTTTGAACAGGGCGCATCCTGCCAGAAGCAAAGAAAGTATACCCACAACGCACATCATTGAAATGTATCTATTCATCGATTCGAGTTTCATTTATCTACGGCTGGTCAGCCGGTTCATGATGAAAAATAGAATTCCAGTGAAAAACAGCAACATATATAACGGCATGGTGACAATAAAATAAATGATAGTATGAAGGGTTCCCCGGGATATCCCGTCAAGCCAGGTTAAATGACCTTCGTTGAGAAAATCCAGAAGGGTCAAACTCTTCCAGACCATTTTATCTTCCATTTTCATGAACGTTGCGAGGGCTTGAAACCCGAGCAGCAGCCCGCTAAAGAGCCAGGAAACCAGACCGGCAACGGTATATTTTGACATGAATTTTCCCTTTGATTAGGTTCCTCTTTATCTTTTGAAAAAAAATGGCTTCTATGTGCCTTCCCTTGAAAATACGCCGCTTTTGCCTCCTGATTTTTCAAGAAGGCATATGTCAGAAATTATCATTTCACGGTCATAAGATTTGCACATATCATAGATGGTCAGACCGGCCACAGACACGGCAGTCAATGCTTCCATTTCAACCCCGGTTGGATCGACGGTGCGAACCGCTGCTTCGATTCTAATGGTGTTTTTTGCGTTGTCCGGAAAAAAGTCGATGGCGACATGGGTGATGTTCAGCGGATGACACATGGGGATCAGTTCCGAGGTCTTTTTTGCACCCATGATACCGGCAATTCGTGCGGTTTCGAGGACATTCCCCTTTTTCACCGTCTGGTCCATAATCATTTCAAAAGTGCCCGGATTCATGGAAACCATTCCCTGGGCGACGGCCGTGCGCCGGGTCGGTTTTTTTTCTGTTACATCTACCATCCGGACCTGTCCTTGTTCGTCGATGTGGGTGAATTTTTTCATAAAGCACTCCATTTCCAATGGGTCCAACAATGAATTTTCTCTGTTATCTACATAATACCTACATTCTGCAAGCCTCGAATCGGCTGGATATACAAGGCATCAATTGCGCAACTGTATTGTAATGCTGCAAGCGATTGATAACGCAGTAAATCCGATCAAGGCGAGGCTCTCGAAGAGTTGGTTGTTTTCGAAATTTAATACTAAATTCATCATTTTTTATTGCCTGCTTACCGTGTGTGGCTAGTGATAAAAAGATTTATTCGATGGATTTTATTAAAGCCGTTGGACCTCATAGTTCCGTATCAGTGAACCGGGCAATGACACGGATGATTTACATCAATATTCTGTTCAAAAGAGGGAAAGAAATCAGGTTCGACAACCCCTTCTTTAAGGCATGGCTTCTTCCCATGGGAAGATAAAATCCAAGATAGTGCCAATGATCTGAATGGCCCCAATGCATTTTATTTTGACCTATTTAGCAGACCTGCCATTTCTTTTACAAATGCTTCGCTTTCCTCAACGATCTCTTTGACCTGATCAGGATCAAACTTCACCAACGGTCGATAATCCGCCTTATGTCGGTTATCAAAAAGCCAATCATAGTGTTTCCCCCATGAGATATCGATTTTCTCGGCTCGAATAAAATCCCTGTGAAGCATCGATCGTACTTCTTTATGTTTTTTAAACGTTTTCCCCTCATTTAAAAGCACTGAAGAGAAAGCATGGAAACAGGCAAAATATGCATCTCGCACTGCATTCTGATATCTACCTGATTTAAGGTTGTCCCGAGCTGACGCAAGGTCTTCTCCGGCCTTTTCTATCCAATAGTTGATAATAATTTGTTGGCTCATAACACAACGGCTCCATCCTGTAGGATCTCCTGATAAACAGGAAACTCCGTGAATATACCTTCCTCCCACTCATCAGAGAAAGTAAACAACGGACTGAAAATGACATTATATTCCATACCGATATCGAACAAAGCCCCAATAATGGCCTTCTCTTCTTTCCAATGCAGCAATCTGGAAGCAACCACAAGCAAATCAATATCTGAATGTTCGTCATGGTCTCCGCGAGCCTTTGATCCAAACAAAATAACTTTTACTATGGAGAATTCACTTTTTAGCATCCTGATAGCTGCCTCGATGGCCTCACTTTCATTTTTCATCAATGAGGCGCTTTCAAACGATTTCATAATAACTCCTTCTATTTAGGTTGAAGGCTGAAGTATTTCAACCACCTCGCAACGCTTTCCGTCAGACCGGTCATTTTAATCATGCCGTCGGCACAAATATCTTTGGCAAATACAGTCCTGTCCATATCAAAAATCTTGCCGTCATAATCAACATCCACAAGCAGTATCGTGTGGTGCAGTTGCAACCTGAATTCACCTTATCTCACTTTTTTATGATAACTTCCCAATGCCCGCCTTTGGCAGGGCCAACTCGTTTAATAATATCTTTTTCTTTTAAATATTTAATATTCCTTTCTATTGCCGTAGTACTGATACCTATTAGCCTACTTAATTCAGCAATAGAAATCTGTTGATTATCCTGCATCAGTTTAATAATTCCAAGTCTATTTTCACCCAACCTTTCACCCAACTTTTCACCTGGCGTTTTTATTTTTTGTGCAAAGAGTTCTACAAAAAAACCAGAAAAATCGCACTTGAATACAGGTTCCGGCGAATTGGAAACACGACACGCAT
>JAFCZV010000164.1 GCA_019314155.1 Deltaproteobacteria bacterium | reverse complement strand
TATGTTCCATTTCAAAATCACCTTTAATGGAAACTATTTCGGCTTTATCACGCTGCTTTAATATAATATTATGATTTAAAATAGGTTTCTTGTTTTTTGCACCCAAAATAAATTCTTAATAAAAAATTCAGGTTAGTATGCTCTCTTTTACCCCCAGCAACAAAATTGAAAATGAATTTAAAATGCTCCAGGAATTGTTTGTGGAAACATATAGAGACTTGGAGGACTTATCTACTGACGAGGCAAAATTTTTGAATCGTTTTGCGCTCATTGGCAATATCGGAGCATCTACCAGGATAGAAAATGCAGTCTTGACAGATCAAGAAATCGAATGGGTCGATACGGTCTTGAATGAGAATGGTAAAACCACCGCATATGGTGAAAAAAGGACTTTTATTCTGGACAAACTCTCAAAAGATAGAGAACGAAGCATTGAGGAGGTGGTCGGCTGCCGACAGATATTAACAACCATTTATTTGCAAGCCAATGAGTTTTTCCCTCTAACCGAAGCTGTCATTCGCGGCCTTCATCATGATTTGCTACGCTATTATCCTGAAGCTGCAAGGCATGCCGGAGGATATAAAACAGCGTCGAACCGAGTGGTTTTTATCAATCACGACACGGGAGAACATCGAGTAGTTTTAGATCCGGCACCGCCGGGTATTATTACCAGTACGGCTATGGCAGAACTGGTTAAATGGTATAATGATACCATTCGCAAACATCCCTGGCCATTGATGGTTGCCACCGAGTTTGTTTTTCGGTTTCTTTCCATTCATCCTTTCCACGATGGGAATGGAAGGATAGGACGGGCCCTTTTTATACTGGCTTTACTACAGTCAAAAGATAAATATTTAACGGGTCTCAGCTCTTTTATTGCCGTTGACCGGCATATTGAACAAAATCGCTCCCTCTACTATACTGTTTTGCATCAATGTTCCGCCGGTAAGTTTCAAGCAGATCCTACACAATATAATTTGGAGCCGTTGGCCTGGTTTTTCATCAAAATCATTAAATCTTCCCTGGCCGATGTCGAATTTTACCGCCAGAAATATACAAACTTACAGAAGCTTTCTGAATCGTCGTTTGCTGTTTTAAGCTGCTTTAAAGCCGCTCCGGAGAAGCGTTTGAAAGTAGCTGATATCGTAAAGGAGACAGGAATGCCACGCCGGACAGTCCAATATGCGCTAAATACGCTTACCAAACAAGTTTTTCTCCAGCTGCTTGGACGGGGAGCGGCAAGTCGTTATCAGCTTTTATTTTAAGGCAAAAACAACCTGTGGAAAAATTGAGGATTGATATTACTTGAACGGCGGGAATAAGGTATAATAATGAAAAAAGACACCATCCTTTTGGATCACGGCAGCGGCGGCAAAATGTCGCATCTTTTGATTACGGATCTTGTACTTCCCATATTCGACAACCCCATTCTCTCCCCGCTACATGACGGTGCTGTCTTGGATATTGACGGAAAGCGACTGGCTTTTTCCACCGACACCTTTGTGGTGGACCCCATTTTTTTCCCCGGCGGAAGTATCGGAGATCTGGCCAGCATTGCCTCAGAAAAGGCCGGTGTGAAAGTGGTCACCGGAGACACCAAGGTGGTACCCAAAGGTGCAGTGGATAAGATTTTTGTTAATACTTCAGGTATTGGAAAGATACCCGTGGGTGTAGATATTTCCAGCCGTAACGCCCGGCCCGGAGATAAAATCATCCTCAGCGGCACCATCGGTGATCACGGCGTTGCGGTTTTGACCCAGCGGGAAGGCATGACATTTGACGCACCGGTAAAAAGCGATACGGCTCCCCTGAGCCGTATGGTTGAAAGGATGGTGTCGGTTTGCTCGGATATCCACGTGCTCAGGGACCCCACCCGGGGCGGCGTCGGTACCGCTCTCAACGAAATCGCCGGCAAATCCGGGATCGGGATCAAGATCTATGAAGAAAAGATTCCCCTGAAAGATGCGGTTGCAGGTATCTGCGAACTTTTGGGATTTGATCCGATTTACATTGCCAATGAAGGCAAACTGATTGCGTTTGTGGATCCCCGGTATGCCGAAAAAGTCCTGGCGGCGATTAAAGAAGATGAATTCGGCAAAGATGCCTGCATTATTGGAGAAGTGATGTCCGATCATCCCGGCCGAGTGATCATGGAAACCCGAATCGGAGGGATTAGAATCGTCGATATGCTGACTGGAGAACAGCTCCCGAGAATCTGCTAGTTTCCCATTATGTTTATTTTAAATTCATGGCTGGACACTTTTTAGGAAAAATGTTACTTGCCTGATTTAAAAATTAAGAAAAAAATTGTTGGTGATCACGAAAGCACGAAATAATATTATGGGGAATAATCTATCTATTTTTGATTCAACTTTAAAATACCTTCAAACAACCCTCTTAATCTTTTTTCTATTATTGGCGGGATGCAGTTTTCAAAAAGAAGTCTCCTTTTCAGGAAAAACCATGGGCACCACCTACCACATCACCGTGGTTACCGGATACTTTTCCAGCACCAAAGACCTGAAAGATCAGATCGACCAACGCCTTGAAGAAATCATTAAAAGCATGTCTGCTTTTAGAAAAGACAGTGAAATCAGTCGGTTCAACGCAAATCAAAATACCGGCGAAAAATTTAAGATCTCGGATGATTTTTTCAATGTCATGACCGTCGCCAAAACGGTGTATGAACTGACCGGCGGAGCCTGGGACGGCACTGTCAAGCCGCTGGAAAACCTTTGGGGATTCGGCAGTTCTGAAAATAAAAAGAGCATCCCCGCACAATCAGAAATAGCGGCGCTTTTACCGGATATCGGATTCAACAATATCGAGATTTCATCCAATCACTATCTTATCAAAAAAAAGGCGTCCATATCCCTGGATCTTGCCTCAATTGCAAAGGGTTACGGCGTCGATCAGTTGGCAGCACTCATCAGAACAAGTGGCATAAAAAATTTTCTGGTGGAGATCGGAGGCGAAGTCTTTGCTGCAGGTTTTCGAAAAGATGGTAAAAAGTGGAGAATCGGTATCAACAGACCCAAAGCCGGTTCACCTTTTAATCAAGTATATAAAGTTGTGGAGCTACATGACAAAGGCTTTGCAACCAGTGGTGATTACAGAAATTTTTTCGAAGTGGATGGAAAACGCTTTTCTCATATACTAAACCCAAAAAGTGGATATCCTGTCAACAACGGCGTTGTAAGTGTTTCGGTTATAGCTGATACATGTACATTTGCAGATGGGTTTGCAACTGCGGTAATTGTCCTTGGCCATGAAAAAGGCCTTGAACGGGTAAACAGTCTGGACCACACCGAATGCTTGATTGTTGTTCGGACCCATGACGGTAAATTTATCGACCATTACTCCAAAGGCTTCAAAACCTATATGGCGGCCTCAAACTGAACTATTTTTTAGCCAGGTATTCAGCAATTTTTTCCGCCTCTTTGCCCGTAATGCCGCCGTCGGAGTAACCCGCCATCCTATGGGTTATCTTCCTCCATTCCGCCAGATTTTTGGTCTCTTTTAAAGACCGTTCAAGTTTATGGCACCCAGCACATTTGGACGCAAAGAGTTCTTTACCTTCCTGTATGGAACTGCAGGCATATAATGCGCCAGAAAAAATGATTGCGACGGTAAAAATAGCATTTTTCATAAAATCCCTCATTTTCTATTGGGCAATGTACGGATACTGCTATGGATTATAAATGGTGTGAATAACGATGGTTTGTTTATCTCATGAATTATGATATTTTTCAACGAGACGGAATACAAATAAACCCAAAATTCCATTGTTTCAATTGTGAGCACACGGAACCCGGTTCAACAAACCCATCGGCAGTATCACCATATTTGATTAATATTTAAGACGCTACAACCTAAATTGAGCTATTGTCGAGTTTGCCGGAGCTGCAAGGCGCAGGGGGTGCCGCTGTAGTCGGCTACTGCAAGCGCCCTGCAACATGGCAGATCCGGTAAAATCGGCAAGCCCGAAGGGTTTCAAATAGTGACAATTTTTTGCATAAAAACATTGCCCTATTGGATGAGACCTATTAGCAATTTTAGCGATGTATATTTATCTGTAATTATTAAAAATTTAAATTCCTGTCACTATTTAAAACGCTCAGTTTAGGTACAATTGTATTGACATAAAAAAGCGAGTACTGTACTTTTTTTCTTAAAAAGGTGTATTTCTGTTTTTTTAGGGAGTTACAGTGCTTTTTATCGACCTTATACTGCCTTAGCCAGTGAAAATTTTATTAAAAAAATGACGTGAAACCACGTCATGAAAGGAAGGGGAAAAGAGTGGAGATTGCAGTATTGTTAAAACAGGTTCCTTCGACAGAATCGCTCATCGGAATTGCCGAAGACGGGGTATCCGTAAAGACCGATGGCATCAAGTGGATCATTAATCCCTATGATGAATTCGCGGTTGAAGAAGCGCTGCGGATTAAAGAAGCTCACGGAGGTTCGGTAACGATTATTTCCGTCGGGTCGGAAAAAGCAGCCGAGGCCATAAGAACCGCCTTGGCAATGGGAGCTGACAAGGGAATACTGATCAACGACCCGGCTTCAGCAGGCTATGATGGTTTAAAAACAGCCCGAATTCTTGCAGCAGTATTAAAAGAAGCGCCTTTTGACCTGATTATCGCCGGGCAGCGGGCGGTTGACGATGACAATTATCAAGTGGCTCCGGCAACAGCGGAGTTTTTAGGTATTCCGCATATTTCCATGGTTGTTAAAGAAGAGATTTCGGACACCAAAATCAGATGCCATAGAACCATTGACGGAGGAACCGCAATCCTGGAAACACAATTGCCGGCCCTAATTACAACCCAGCGGGGGCTGAACGAGCCGCGGTATGCATCTCTTCCGGGAATCATGAAGGCAAAAAAGAAGCCCATTGATATCAAAAACGTTTCAGACATCGGACTTGATTCTGAACACATGGGCAAACCCCTGACAAAGATCGTTTCAATGAAAACTCCCCCTGCCAGAAAAGGCGGTATTATGATCCAGGGCGATTCTGCCCAGACAAAGGCGGCCGAACTGGTCAGGATTTTACACGAAGAGGCAAAAGTCCTGTAAAAAAGGAGATCAATATGTCAAAAGGTGTGTTGGCAATAGCGGAGCAGGTAGAAGGTGTTTTTCGAAAAGTGACTTACGAGGCATTGAGTGAAGGACGGCGTATCGCCGATCATCTGGATTCCGAACTCACAGCTTTGGTTTTGGGAACTGACGTTGAAAATATTTCCAAGGAACTGAAACCATACGGACCGGACAGAATTGTAGTAGCAGATAGCCCGGCGCTTTATGAATTTTTGACAGATGCTTACACCAACGTGATATATGATTTTATCCACAAAGAAACGCCGGATATCATCATCCTGGGTGCATCAACCCAGGGTAAGGACGTTTCGGCACGCCTGAGCGCACGCCTGAATGCCCCCCTTGCCATGGATTGTGTAGCGATCCGTTTTGAGGATAACAGCCTTATTGCAACCCGTCACATGTACGGCGGAAAAATACTGGCGGATGTCGAACTTGACGGAACACCGAAGATCCTGGCGATTCGGCCCAATGCGCTGGACATTACCAACGCTGACGGAGCTGGAACCCTAGAAAAATTTGATGTAGACACGGGGACCACCGCGCTGCAGTTTATAGATAAACGACTCGACACAGATAAAAAAGAAATTACTGAGGCCGACACGGTTGTGTCGGGTGGAAGGGGAATGGGAGGCCCCGATTTTACCATAATAGAAGCGCTGGCTGAACTGCTCGACGGCGCTGTGGGTGCGTCACGATCTGCAGTCGATGAAGGCTGGCGGCCTTCATCAGACCAGGTGGGCCAGACCGGGAAAGTGGTTTCTCCGAATCTCTATATCGCCTGCGGAATATCCGGAGCCATTCAGCACTTTGCCGGGATGTCTTCATCCAAGGTGGTCGTCGCCATAAACAAAGATCCGGAAGCACCCATATTCGCCAAAGCGGATTACGGCATTGAAGGTGATCTCTTTGAAATCGTGCCGTTAGTCACCGAAGAAATCAGGAAGCTTAAAGGCTAAAAACAGAATATAAGCGCGCAAAGAAAGAAAAGAGGCTTATCTTTTTATTCTCTATGCCCATAAAGGCTGCCGAAAAATCCGGGAGCCTTTTGATTTTTTATTTGTTTAAGTTTGACACCACACTTAAACGGGTCGGCGTGGTATCAGGCGATTCGGTTTTAAGGGACGTTTAAGGTCGATAATGAAACTACACTTGGCAAGTTTGGGCTGTGCAAAAAATCTTGTAGACAGCGAGATAATGATGGGCCGGCTCATCAAAGCGGGGTGGACTCACACCCCGCATCCGGAAAAGGCCGATATAATAATCGTAAATACTTGTAGTTTTATTGAATCCGCTGCAAACGAATCCATCGACACCATCCTTGAACTTGCCAGACATAAACAGGCCGGCATCTGCCGTCGTCTCATCGTTGCCGGATGCCTCCCCGAACGGTTTAGAGAAGAAATCGTTGAATCCCTGCCGGAAGTCGATCTGTTTTTGGGAACCGGTGCCTTTGATAAAATTGTAAAAGCGGCCAGCGGTTTCGCCATCAGGAATCTTTAAGAATTCGGAGTTCCGCTTACATGGCGTATCTTAAAATTGCGGAAGGGTGCAACCGTCACTGTACGTATTGTATTCTTCCAAAACTCAGAGGGAAACAGAGAAGCCGCTACCCTGAAGACATTGTCGCTGAAGCTCGATCCTTGATCTCATCGGGTGTCAAGGAACTCATTCTGGTTGCCCAGGATACAACCCATTATGGTTCGGATTTACAGCCACCTGTGTCTCTGAGCCAACTGCTCGGGGAAATATCAGAATTGTCCGATGAAATATGGATCAGAGTTCTGTACGGACATCCGGAAAGTATTGATGAAAATGTCATCAGAACAATTGCCGAACACCGTAACATATGTTCTTATTTCGACATTCCGATTCAGCATGCAAGCAACAGGATTTTAAAAAAAATGGGCCGTAATTATTCATCCGATGACCTTCGCCGGCTGTTTGATAACATTCGAGCATCTATTCCGGACGTGGCGTTGAGGACAACCACCATCGTCGGTTTTCCCGGTGAAAAAGATGAGGATTTTAAAAAGATTTTAAGATTTATTAAGGACATCTGCTTCGACCATCTTGGCGTATTCACCTATTCTGACGCTGAAGATCTTCCGTCCCACAGAATTCACCATCACATCCCTGAAGACGTAGCCATGGATCGATACAACCGGCTCATGTCTTCTCAGCAAGAAATTTCTTCGAAAAATAACCGAAAACACCTCCACAAGATTTATGATGTTCTTGTGGAAGGGACAGACAAGAACAACCTCTTCAAAGGCCGCACATTTTTTCAGGCACCTGAAGTCGACGGCATGACCCAAATTCTCTCCCAACAATTGCAAATCGGTTCATTTGTCCGTGTAAGGATTGAAGACACCTTTGAATATGATCTTGCAGGAAAAGTTGTATGAATGACATAAAACATAAAATCCTAAACCTGGTAAAAGATGACCTTTCGGAAATTGAAGTTGCCCTTAAACAAAATTTAAATCCGCATTTTGATCTGGTATCCCAAATCGCCGGACACATACTATTCAGCGGCGGGAAGCGCTTACGGCCTTTACTCATGGTACTGTCTGCCAGGATATGCGGTTACGATGGAAATTATGAAAAGACGTTTTCGACCATTTTTGAATATCTGCATGCCGCCACGCTTTTGCATGACGATCTTGTGGACGAAGCAACATTGCGAAGAGGCAAGCCCGTAGCCAATTCAATATGGGGAAATGCCATTGCAGTTTTGGTTGGAGATTTTCTGCTGGCAAGATCGCTTTCCATTGCAGCTGAAACAAAACGGCCGGATGTTATCAAAGTCGTCGCAGAAATTACAGAAAACATGTCCCAGGGTGAAATTCATCAGCTGATGAAGAAGGGATGCATAGATCTAACTGAAAAGGAGTACATGGAGATCATACGGCGCAAGACCGCTGTTCTTTTTCAGGGGACATGCCGTGT
>JAFCZV010000163.1 GCA_019314155.1 Deltaproteobacteria bacterium | reverse complement strand
CAGCATTCAGTCATTTAAAAGCACCGGGACGCACACACTCATAAAACAGGGCGCCAAACTGGTTGAACATGCCCAAGACATCATGGAAGAGTTTTCATTTATTATCGAAGCTCCTGCTGAAGCAGAAAACACCGCGGATGAAACGCCGGTAAAAATACCGCAGTTGTCCCTGGAGGAATCCAAGGTGTTTGAAGCGCTGGGTCCGTATCTGGTTCACATCGACGATCTGGCACGGAAGCTGTCCATGGAATCCGGCAGACTTTCGAGTGTTCTGCTCCAACTGGAGCTCAAGAATATTGTAAAGCAATCTCCAGGAAAGTTCTTTTCCATTGAGGAAAGAAGATAAACAGAACAACTGTGTTATCACCGTTTAGCATCCCGATAAGCACCGGGATATTAAACGATAATTACCCGCCGACCAACAAAATTTAACATCAAGCTGACTCAAGAATAGTAGATTGGAAGGGTCAAGACCCGGGATACCTGCAGTATGTGAGCATTTTGAGACGGCTTTATATTTGAAACGAGGAAATACTGTGACAAAACCCCTTGTTGTCGTGGAATCACCGACAAAAGTAAGAACCATTAAAAAATATCTCGGCGGCCGGTACAATGTCGCTGCCACCGTTGGCCATATAAAGGACCTTCCGGCAAAAGAGATGGGTATCGATATCGAAAAAGGCTTCAAACCCAAATACACGAACATCCCCGGGAAGCAGAAAGTTATCAAATCTTTAAGACAGGCTGCAGGGGATTCAAAAGATATTTACCTGGCACCCGATCCGGACAGAGAAGGCGAAGCCATTGCATGGCACACTGCGGAAATTCTGAAAAAAAAGGACAGAAAATTTCACAGAGTACTGTTTCATGAACTTACAAAAAAGGCCGTCAACGAAGCCCTGGCATCCCCTGAAGATCTCAACCCAAACAAGTATGAAGCACAGCAGGCACGCAGAATGCTCGACAGACTCGTGGGATACCAGATATCTCCTTTGTTATGGCGCAAGGTAAAAGGCGGGCTCAGCGCAGGACGTGTACAGTCGGTTGCCGTGAGAATAATTTGTGAAAGAGAGCGGGCTATCCAGGCCTTTGAACCGGAAGAATACTGGTCGATAACCGCGCATCTTGAAAACAACGATCCGCCGCCGTTCAAGGCAAAACTGGCAAAAAAGAATGGGGGGAAAATTAAAATCCCCGATGAAAAGACATCCGACAGTATTATAGAGGAATTGTCCGAGGAAAAATTCCGTGTTGAAAAAATTCAGAAAAAAATTACGAAAAGAAACCCATCGCCTCCGTTTATCACAAGTAAGTTGCAGCAGGAAGCCATCCGAAAGCTTAGATTTTCCGCAAAAAAAACAATGATTGTTGCACAACAGCTCTACGAAGGTATCGATCTTGGCCCCGGTGAACCCGAAGGGCTTATTACTTACATGCGCACAGATTCCTTGCGCATTTCAAAAGAAGCTGCAACAGAAGCCCTTCAATTTGTACGGAAAAATTTCGGCCAAGAATATGCCAATCCGAAACCGAGGTTTTTCAAAAATCGTAAAAAGGCTCAAGATGCCCATGAAGCCATACGGCCCACATCAGTCTTTAATACCCCTGAGAAAATAAAACCTTTCTTATCCCAAGATCAGCTGGCGTTATATGAGCTTATCTGGAAGCGCTTTGTTTCATCTCAAATGAAACAGGCCCTCATCAATCAGAATTCCATATCGATCCGTGCCGGTTCATATCTTTTTACCGCAAGCGGCTCATCGGTTGCGTTTCCCGGCTTTATGGCGCTCTATATGTCCGTGGACGAGCAGATCGAAAGTGAAAGCCAAAAGAAAAAAGACGATCTTCCCGAACTGAGTGAAGGAATGATTTTGAAACTCAATCGATTGGAACCCAAACAACATTTTACCGTGCCTCCGCCGAGATTTTCAGAGGCATCTTTGGTCAAGGAGCTCGAAGAAAACGGCATCGGGCGCCCCAGCACCTATGCCGCCATTCTGTCGACAATCCGGGAAAAAGGTTATGTGGATCTGATCAAAAGATATTTCAGACCCAACGAACTGGGTTTTATCGTCAACGATCTGCTGGTGGAGAGCTTTCCCGATGTATTCGACGTGGAGTTTACCGCCAAAATGGAAGACGACCTTGACCGCATAGAACTCACAGAGGCGGACGCTTTAGAAATCTTAACCCGCTTCTACGACGCGTTTAAAAAGGAACTCGATGCAGCTTCAACCGGCATGCTTAGTATAAAAGGTGTGGGCTTCCCCACGGACCTCACCTGTCCCAAATGTAACGCCCGGCTTCATATCCGGATCGGTAAGACCGGACATTTTCTGAGCTGCTCCGGTTACCCGGAATGTACCCATTCCAGCAACTACACCCGGGATGAAAAAGGGGTTATTCATCCCGTCGAGCTGCCTCCGGATGAACCTTCGGACAAAATTTGTGAAAAATGCGGAAAACCGATGCTTATAAAGCATGGGAGATACGGCACATTCTACGCTTGTAGCGGGTATCCGGCATGCAAAAACACCCTATCCGCAAGTTCAAACAACGGCGGAGAAAAAATCGGGGTCGACTGCCCGGAAACGGATTGCGGCGGGGACCTTGTTCAACGAACATCCAGGCGGGGTAAAATTTTTTACGGTTGCAACCGCTTTCCGGATTGCACCTTTGCCATCTGGGACAAACCCGTAGATAAACAGTGTCCCGATTGCGGAGCCCGGTTCCTGGTGAAAAAATCGACCAAAAAACAGGGAGACTTTCTGGCCTGTAACACCAAGGAATGCGGATTTAAGCTAAAAACAGGCTGATGCGACCCCATCGGCAATTGAGGGCTTAAGGTCCTAACCGTACTTGTTCACGGGGTGGGCTTCCTCGTGTAACGATATTGGCGGAGTGGCTTCGTCATTTCAACAACTTAGCAGTGGGGGAGACCGCGGCTCCCGCATGGTTTTCGCGGGAGAACGCGGAGGGGGCAGGAATGCCACCGCTGCTAAGTTGTTGAAATGACCAGACACGTAGACGTCAGAGTGAAGCGGGGAAGCCCTCCCCGTGAACACGCACCTTAATATAGTATTTGGCGGCCACCTCAAAACCTTCCTGAAGGTTCAAACTTGGGGATGGGCGGTGCTGAAATGGTTTCTAAAGTCCGCAGACGACAGGCTTTTCCACAATGTTTCTTCCTCATGGGGCTCCAATGTGATGGTGGGCTTCAACCCTTTTTTACGCATCAGCTGAAAAAGACCCTCAAAATCCACGTTCCCCGCCCCGATTGCCCAATGGGTGTCTTCTTCTCCGTCATTATCGTGGAAGTGAACTTCCATTATTTTCTCATTGAAAGTGTCTATCCATTTTTTAAGGGGCCCATTGGCGAAAACATTATGGTGCCCCAAATCCAAACAAAACCCGAAAAAATCGGATGGAATCGCCTCGAAAAGGGCGGAATGCACTTGGGGACTTTTCTCGTAAACATTTTCAAGCAACAGTTTAAATCCAAAACGTTCCGCTTGCGCCACATAGGGCTTCCATGTGGCAACACTCGATGACAGCCAGTCTGTCCAAAGCTCCCGATAATAACACGGATCGTAACCGGTATGGCAGACCACATTCACCGGCTCAAAAATAGGAATTATCTCAAAAAATCGCGTCAATCTTTTTCGTGTTGCCGTCAACAGCATCGGATCGATCCCACCGGGGACCAGATCCATAAAAGGACCGTGCAAGGTTATTTTACGATTATTTGCTTTGAGAATATCAGCCACCTGCTTAAACTCCTTGGCAGATGTCGTGTCCAGAACATGGGCATCTATTCCAATCTCAGGGTTCATTCCGTACTCCAAAAACAAGGGAAGGTATCTATTTTTGAGATCCAAAAATGGCGCATTAACCTGTATTTTTTTCAACAATTTTAAATCCGCTTTTCGTTTTTCCATAACCTCTTTTCGATGTTTAACGGCGTGCTGTTACAAAAAGATTCCCATAAAGGGTAGAGATGATCGCAACGGTAAGGTCAACCTATTTTCTCTGCACATTCAACGCATAGATCCGTTTCAGGCAGAATCATCAATCGTGCGAATGGAATGGGTTCTTCACACTCCCTGCATAATCCAAGATCCGGGGCATCGATATTTCTCAAAGCACGTTCCAGTTTTAACAAGGTATATTCGGTTTTGCGCAATGCCGCTTCATTGATGCTCTTGCTGCTAATTGCTTCCATGCGGGTCAGTCTGCCGATGGCATTGTCCGGTGGAATCGGCGCGGTCAGCTCTTTAAAAGAAATAATATCTTTTTTTAAGATCTCGATCTTCTCCCGGATATGATTTTCGAATTTTTCTCTTTTGACTTTTTCCATGTTATTTTTATGGGTTCTTCTTCAATTTAGTTGGAGACGATCCTTAACATTTTATTTTCCGCCAAATACACGCTTGAGTAAATCCGTGGTTCGCTTGGCCGGATTCTGGCGGATCGCAGCTTCTTCCTTGGCCATATAATAGAAGATTCCGTCCATCCCTTTATCAACCACATAATCTTTCAAATCAGCTTTCACGTCCGGAACAAAAGGGAAGGATTTGTATTCTTTCATCACGTTGTCATACGCCTGAACAGCGCCTACTTCTGCAAGGCTTTTGTCGACAACGGGCTGCATCTCTTTTGCCAGAGACGGCGACATTTTCCTTTGAAAATATTGGGTAGCGGCGTCTTCCGGGCCTTCATATATCTTCTTTACATCATCGAAAGTCATTTCGTTGATCGCCTGAAAGAAAATATTCTTTGCCTTCGGGGTGGCTACTTCCGCAGCCCGGTTGAGTTTCAGCTCAAGGTCTTCGAGCAGACCGGACATGCCGACTTTGTCCAGCACAGACTTTACGGTGTTCAATTGTTTCGGCAAAGGTATGTGAACGGCTGAATCGGTGTTGAAACCGTCCAAACGGCCCAACCGCGCAACCACATCCTCCGACCCGACCCGAAGCGCCTCTTGAAGTCCGGCCCCGATCTCTTCAAGGGTAATACCCGCCGGCGTGGTGCTTTCCCCGTAAGTCTTGAGGAGATCCGTGCCTTTGTCCCACCAATTTTCTCCGGCTTCCGTTGAAACACAAATTAAAGACAGGGCGATAAAAAACATGCCCATCATGAATATAAAACGACCCGTTGAACGTTTCAGGAAATTTGTGTCCATGCATCCTCCTTTTCGTTAGGT
>JAFCZV010000162.1 GCA_019314155.1 Deltaproteobacteria bacterium | reverse complement strand
TCGGATTCCTTGGTATAAAGAGAAAAGGTTTCCGGAAGTTCACCGGCCGGCGACTGTCTTATCTGAGGTTTGAACGGATTGCAGGCTGTAAACAGAAGCAAGATGACCGTCAAACCGATAAATTCATTTATCCGATTCTTCATAGGTCTATACCGGCAGCATCTATTCGATTTTCGTCAGGTATTTATTACGATGTGTCTGTCAAAATATCAACAAATTAAATGAGATTCTTCTCCAATTTAGTTGGAGAAGAGGGTTCGAGGCCACCACACAAACGGCGGGTAAAGATTCAAGGGGTCAAGCCCACCACACAGACGGCGGGTAAAGATTCAGGGGTTTGTTTTGTAAAAAATCCAGGCTAAATAGCCTTTCCTATGATCCCAAACAGTTCCAGGCTGTCTTTAGCAAAAAGAACCGCAAACACCAGAAGTATTATTCCCAATAATCTGATGGTGTAAATGTAATTTCTGCTTTTCAGAAAGAACTGGTAAACCAGAACAAATAGGGAGCCGGGTTCAAAAAATTTGCGATTACACCTTTTCTAATCGATTGGGGCTTTGCTTGCTCCACATCAATATCAACGCCCTTGAAGGAAATACCTTCGTAACCCAGATAGATCAGAAATGCGCTGCCCAGCAAAGAAACCAATCCAAGCAACGTCAACATGTTGGATAGCCGAGAAAGAACGAGTATCGAAAGAACGAGTATCGTAAACATTACAATTGGGAGATCTGTCAGGATCGGTGCAATGGAAACTTTAATCCCTTCCTTTACATCGTGTTTTAGGGTTTCGGAAATGACCAATGTCAGCAAAGGTCCGGGGGACAGCCCGGCGCTGAGGCCAAAAACAACGCCAGAAAACAGGAAGGAAAATCCGAGTGCCATGAGGTTGCTAAATTGCCTTTACCCGTTGAGTTAGTGCCAAAGCAACCGTAGGAAAAAAACAGTTTCAATGGCGTTCAAAAAACCCGGTAACAGGTCTACGAGCTTAGAAGAAAAAAGCAGGGTCATTGCTGACCCTGCCTTCTCCGTCTTGAAAGCCTCTTTTGTTTCAAGACATCATCCGGTTCGGTGAGCCATCAATCCGATTGAGTGTGGAGTCGTCCGAACCGGTTAAATATTTTCAGATATAAAGGCTTCCCTAAATGCCGTTATTAAACTCGGTACACATCATTTTTATATTTTTATGCAGACGACCGAAGAATAAGATGCACGCTCATCAGAGAAGCCATTTTTCAACTGATCCACTATGGAAACCCCGCGGATTCTTTTTTTCTGTTTTGCGATAAATCACGAATGCCAATCCTGCCCGAGGATGGACAACCCGACGAGAGAATGTCCTGAAAAGCAATCGTATGCGCTTTTTGAGGTAACCCGGGTCTTCAACAGTTTGGGAGAATCCGGCGATTCCAGCGGATGGTAACCCATGCTCAATATATCACCGACTTCCAGTTCTTTGAGTACCGGGGAATCTTCTTTTACCAGAATACATAGCCCGTTTAAGGGGATGTCTCGCAACTTGAAAAGGTATGTCGTATCCATTCCATTTACGCAGAACTGTACACTGTAGTATTTGTTCAATACATTTCTTGATTCAGATTTCCCTCCGGCGGAAGCTTTCATGGCAATCTTTCCTTCCATGGTATCGACCTGCGATAATAAGGTTGTCGACTATCGGATTAAACGTTCACGCTCGAATTCTGCAGCAACTCAAGAGTGTCTACCGAAGTCTTGCTGAAAGTTTGGCTCGTTCACTGCTGCTGTTTAATTATTTTTACATCAACACCCTAAATTTTATATATATTCATAATTTTGTGATTTTATAATGTCAAGTAAAATTATAGGTAATTTATATATAATTCTATTGAATTAGAACATATTGTAGTTTATTAATTTAAATTACTACATATTGTGCATCTGGCAAAAAAAGAATTCGAGTAAATTCGAATGGTTCTATTAAATCTCCCGTTTAAGTACCCCTAAGCAGCAAAGTCGAAGATGCTGCCCCGGTAAAATAGGCTTCTCATTCCACGGGGTAAACAGCGGGCAAATCTCCCGATAACGGGATCTTCGCTTCCCTATAACAAGACGCCGAAGGTGAACCCGTATTAATTTACTTCGAACCTTTGGCAACACTGGTCGAAGATCCCATGAATAGCGGGGAGATTCGACATCCTCAACTTTCGCTTATTTAGGGTTTTATTTATTTTTGCTGGAATGCAGAACCTTCAATTTGGCATCGATCAATTGTTCGTGGGAAAGACGCAGTAGGGTTGCAAGCTTGTTCATCAGGTAATGTTCGTACTTGTCCATTTTTCCATCGACATAGACGACCCGCCACAGGGTTTCAATGATATCAATTTTTTCTTCGTTAGAATAATTCTCGTTGATCCGTCTGGCAAACTGCCATAAGTCGACACTTTCATCCAGGGCTTTATCGGCCTCTGCAATCAAGGCATCGGCGTGCTCCCGGGATAATCCGTATTTCTCTTTCAGGATTGAAAGAATGGTGTCCATCTCCGCCTGGGTAAACGTTTCATCGATACGCGCCATCTCCACAAGCAGGGCGCAGGTGGCCACGTGTGTATCGTGCGTCCTCTGCTGTTGGATGACCTTGGAATCGTCCTCTGTGACTTTACTGAAAAAACGCTTTACGATATCGAGCATTTTTTGTTCTCCTGTTTTAACATCCCGGTGACGCTTCATTTCATGAAATATTCGGCTATAACACCTTCCCCAAAAAGTTTTTGGTACGCTCGTTTTGCGGATTGAAAAAAATATTTTCAGGGGTATTCTCTTCTACGATAAGACCCTCATCCATAAAAATCACCCGGTCGGCCACTTCACGAGCAAAGCCCATTTCATGTGAAACGACCACCATCGTCATTCCTTCAAGGACAAGGGCTTTCATGACCTCCAGCACCTCACCCACCAGTTCCGGATCCAAAGCGCTGGTGGGTTCGTCGAACAGCATGGCTTTGGGTGTGAGCGATAGAGACCGGGCGATAGCGACGCGCTGCTGTTGACCGCCGCTCAGTTGGTTGGGATAGACATGGGCCTTGTCTTCGAGGCCCACCTTCCGTAGCAGCTCAAGGCCCAGATTTTGCGCTTTCTTCTTGGGTATTTTTCTTACCTTTATGGGACCCAGCGTAATGTTCTCCATGGCAGTCATATGTGGAAAAAGATTGAACTGCTGGAAAACCATTCCAACTTCCGTGCGAATGAAGTTGATATCCGTGTCTTTGTCTTTAATATCCATACCGTCCACGATGACAGTTCCCGACGATATGTCTTCCAGAAGATTGATGCATCTGAGAAGCGTGCTCTTGCCGGAACCGCTCGGACCGATGATGACCACCACTTCCCCCGATCTGATGTGAAGATCGATTCCTTTTAAAACTTCCAACGGTCCAAAGTTTTTATGTAAACCCTCAATTCTGATCATGAGGCGATCTCCAGCTTTTTTTCTACTACGTTCAGCATTTTTGAAATGGACATGGTCATCACCAGATAAATGATTGCCACGGTCATCCAGACTTCAAAAGCCCGAAAATTAACCGCTATGATCTCCTGTCCTTGTCGTGTCAGTTCTCCGACACCGATAACGACCAGCAGAGACGTATCTTTGAGGCTGATGATGAATTGGTTCCCGAGAGGCGGAATCATCCGTTTGAAAGCCAAAGGCCAGACGATGTATACCAGCGCCTGAAAATGGGTCAATCCGATGGAACGTCCCGCTTCCACCTGTCCCTTGTCGATGGACTGGATGGCTCCGCGGACGATCTCCGCAATATAGGCTCCGGCATTTACCGCAATCGCCGTCACACCTGCAGCCAGGGGGGGAACCCGCATACCGAGAACCAGCGGCAGCCCAAAGTAAAGGAACATAACTTGAACCATCAGCGGGGTTCCTCTGACACTCTCGACATAAACTCCCGAGAGTTTGTTGATGAAAATATTCCTGGAGGTTTTCCCCAGGCCGGCTGCACTTCCCAGAAGGAACCCGAACATCAGTCCGAAAAAAGTGATCAGGATCGTTAGCTTGGCGCCGGTCATCAGAACCGGAAACGATTCCCACATTACGCTGTATTTGAATTGAAAATTTCCGCCCATTGAATCCATCCGATCGATCCGGCAAATTCATGCCGGACTTTGATTTAAGCGTTAAAATCGGTGTACACCCGAAAGAAAAAAACGGGGCTTGCGACCCATTAATCGTTTCTTGCCTACTGTTTAGATATCAAACCCCCTCTTCTGGATTCATGCTTCAAAAGAGGGGGCAAATAGCGATCAATTTTTACTTGGGTTCGGTTCCGAACCATTTCTTGTAAATTTTGTTGTAGGTTCCGTCTTCCATGAACTTAAGAATGGTAATGGTGACTTTCTCTCGCAATTTACTTCCCTGAGGAAAGGCGATTCCGTAAGACTGCCCCTGGTACATAGGCCCCACTATTTTTACCATGTCCTTGCCTTCGGTTTTGATATACCATAGAATAGCGGGTGAATCGAAGATGACCGCATCCGCACCGCCGGTTCCCAGCTCCATGTAGGCACCGACGATATTGGGGAAAAGCTTCACCTCTTTGGATTTGAACTTCTTGGCGAAGTCGGCACTGGTGGTGCCCAACTTGGTGGCAACCACTTTGTCGCCGAGGTCTTCAATACCGCTGATTTTTTGTTCCTTGGATCGCACCATTAAAAACAGCCCGGCATCATAATAGGGGTAAGCAAAATCAACAACTTCTTCCCGTTTCGATTTGACGGTCATCCCGGCGATGGCAACATCGATGTTTCCTGTCTGCAAGGCTGGAATCAAACCGTTGAAATCCATCGGCTGAAGCTTATACGTCAGATTGAGATCCTTGGCAATGGCATCCCAGAAATCTATATCGAACCCGACATATTTCCCCTCCTGTTTGAATTCAAAGGGCATAAAATTGGTGTCACAGCCCACAACCAGGGTCTTTGCATGACCCATTCCGGTAACCGTCAACAATATCAGTGCTGCAATGAAAAAAAATTTCGTTGTCTTCGTCATTCTTACCTCCTTTAAGGTGTGTCAAGGTTATAATCCGCCCGATCAGCCTCAATGGTTCATTTAGAGTGCATTCAAGGCGAATAATTTAAAATTGTATAAAACCACTGGCATTTAAATAATTGAAATCGGAATTGTTTGTCAACAGCCATATTTTTGCAGGTTTTCAACTTTTTAAAAACTTGAGCGACCACGGTTTCTACCACCCGTGACGGTTTTCATCAAAGATTATCGGACCCTATTTATTTCCCCCTTCAATCAAGCCGATTTTTTTTAGATCTTGCACAAGATCGGACATCCCGAGTCCCTCAAGGGTTTCAGCCTTTTGGAGACCCGACTCGGCATCCCAGCCTCTCAGTTCATAAAATTTTCTTCGCATTTCTTCGAATACTTTCCGGTCTAAGGTTTGGCCTTTTCTGCTGATAACTTCCTCCCCCGGTCCGGGGACAATCACATCCGGATTCATAAAAACCGTCTCAACCGGATCCGTATAATTGAATTCTTCGAGGACATCATCCTGTTTTGGATGCCGGCCTTCTCTCAAAAGAATTCCCCGCTGCAGATTAAATATTCGTTTGCCATATCGATTCAGCACGGTTTCATCCGTCTCAATGCCGGTAACAGCAGAAAATATCCGACGTTCCAGATCTGAATCACCTACGCGATCCGGCGTATTCCAGGAAACCATAATCGGCCAACAGGAATCGCACAACATGAGACTGTCTTTAACGTAGGTGCGATCCATTATTTTAACCGCCGCCGCCGCTTTTCCTTCATGTGTATTTAGATCCCACGCCTTCTCATGGCCCCAGAATTTTTTAGCGGCGGCCCGAAAAACTTTGGATGTCACCGGTGAAGATTTAGGATCG
>JAFCZV010000161.1 GCA_019314155.1 Deltaproteobacteria bacterium | reverse complement strand
GGATTGGACCGTATGGCCTGCCGCACAGCCTGTCTGGACTGCATGGATGCTTTCTGTGTGACCGTGCATGTGTTGATAATGCACAGGTCTGCCTTATCCTCGGAGGAGGCGGGAACGCAATCCGAAGCTTTCAACTGCTGGGCTATGGCATCGGTCTCGTATTGATTGACTTTGCAACCCAGAGTGGTGATTCTAAATTTAAAGGTGTTTTTAAAATTCATATGTTTTGTATGGGCGCAATCCAGCCGCCGCCGAGCACTTCATCATCCCGATAGAATACAGCACATTGTCCGGGAGTAATCGCCGACTGGGGTCTTTCAAATCGGACCATCGCTGTTTTTCCGTCAACAGGGGTCAGCCTGGATGCCACAGCCGTGTGGCGGTACCTGATGCGGGTATGGATATTTATCGGCCGGCTCGGTTCCTCCTGAATCCAGTTAATATTCTCAACCTTGCACTGTGAAGCGAATAGATCTTTTTTAAACCCAACCGTCAATACATTCTGTTGGGTGTCCATTTGGATCACATAATAGGGCTCTGAAGCCGGGCAGTTAATCCCCCGCCGCTGGCCGATGGTGAAAAGATGAAGTCCCTTGTGGTCTCCCAAAATGTTGCCGCTGACATCTTTTATCTGTCCGGGTTTGGGTTCAAACCCCTCATGCCGGGCAAGGAAATCTCCATAGTTTTTGCCTTTGATAAAGCACACATCCTGGCTTTCGCTGGCTTTAACCGGCTTAAATCCCTTCATGTCTGCCAGTTGAATAACGTCGGACTTTTTCATGTTTCCAAGTGGAAATCGGGCGCCTGCCAGATGTTGTTGTGTCAATCGGGCCAGAAAGTAGGACTGGTCCTTTTTGGGATCAATGCCTTTATAAAGATGAAACTTGCCACGGTTATCTTTCTCTATTCTGGCATAGTGTCCGGTTGCAAGGGTTGATGCACCCAGCTTGCGGGCAAAGTTGAAAACAGTTCCGAATTTAATTGAAGGATTGCATACCATGCATGGATTGGGGGTTTTACCGGCCTGATATGTTTGAATGAAATAATCGACAACATTTTTTTTAAACTCGATACTGCAGTCGAGGATCTTAATGTCGATTCCAAGCTGCTTTGCGATGGAAAAAATTTTATGGGATTTTAGAAGATGGGCGCTTTGACCGTTATGGGAAAATGGGTCTTCATATCCTGTAACAAAATGAATTCCGATAACGTTGTGCCCTTTTTTCTTTAAGAGATAGGCAGCCATCAGAGAATCGATCCCCCCACTGACGGCAATGGCTGTTAACGGCTTCATTTAAAAAAAGTTTTATTTGAGGGACGAACTTCCATTGCCCGGGTGGGACAAGCCGTTACACACAATTCACACACACTGCATTTTTTCTGATTAAAGTCCACATACATCTCAGGCCGTATGATGGAAAGGGCGTGGGTCGGGCAGACAGCCGTGCAGGTGCCGCAGTGGGAGCATCTTTTTCGGATGCGCTTTATTTCCTGGGATGCATTCTGTACCTGAACGCCCCGGTGTTCAAGAAAATTCACCCCTTCTTTGAAGTTTTTTCGGGTTCCGGTGAGTTCCAGAACCATGACCCCCTCTTTTCTGGGAAGTATGGACGCATTGAGTATGTTGAAAGTAAGGTCGTAATCTTTTACAAGATAACAAACGATCGGCTTTGCCACTTCGGTCTTTGGGAAGCGGAGAATCAATATTTTGGAATACACGGCGGCCTCCTAATAGCTCTTTATTTTTAATCAAAAACATATTAATTTAATTATAGTTACTTGTCCTGTCAACTGCAACCTGAAATTCAACCGGAGTGGTAGCGGAATTTCATTTTTTTTGAGTCCCGCTTTAAGCGGGGCGTTATATAGAAACGCGAAGCAATTGTATAACTTGAACAACCATTTTAGGGAACCCGTCCATGAACCCTTTTGCCTACCGAACAACAGGACTCGCCATCAAAACACTGGCCGGCCTTTCAAAAGCCAAAATACGAATTCACGGCAAAGAGAATATCCCCAAAGGTTCTGTCATCTTTGTCGTGAATCATTTTACACGGATCGAAACTCTTCTCCTTCCATATCACATTCATAAGCTGGTAAAAATTCCGGTTTGGTCCCTTGCCGATTATCAATTTTTTGAAGGAGCACTGGGTATTTTTCTCGAAAAGGTGGGTGCAGTATCCACAAAAAATCCTCACCGGGACCTTCTGATTATCAAGAGTTTACTCACCGATGAAGCCAAGTGGATAATTTTTCCCGAAGGCCGTATGGTCAAAAATAAGAAAATCGTTGAAAAAGGACGGTTCATGATTTCTTATGCCGGCGGCAAACACCCTCCTCACACAGGGGCCGCCACGCTGGCACTCCGGACGGAATTTTACCGGCAGCGTTTGCGCATCATGTCCCGGGAATTCCCTGAAGAAGCAGAACGGTTGATGAAACTTTTTCAGATCGATTCACTGGAACCGGTTCTGGAATGCCATACCCGTATCGTTCCTGTCAATATTACCTATTACCCTCTCAGAGCACATGAGAATATTCTCAGCAGCCTGGCGGTTCACCTGGCGGATCGTATTCCGGAACATACCGTGGAAGAGATTATGACAGAAGGCTCCATGCTGCTATCCGGAGTCGATATGGATATTCGATTTGGAGAACCGATCGAAATCAAGAGGTTTATGAAACGGTCGGCCATCAAACAGGATATTTCTTCAAAACATAGCATCCGCTTTGATGATCCCATCCCTTCAAAGCGCTTAATGCGAAACGTCGCCCTGAAGATTATGCAGCGTTACATGTCTGCCATTTACAGCATGACAACGGTTAATCACGATCATATTTTTGCATCCATGCTCAAGTTGATTCCGTTTAAAAAGATCGATACCCATGATCTGAGTCGAAGGGTATTTTTTGCAATTACGGACAACCTCGAGAAGACGGGGGTATATCTCCATGACGATCTCCGTTTGGATCAATCCCACCTGCTGGTAAACGATCGGCTCAACAAGTTCAGGGATTTTGTCAAGGTGGCTGAAGAAAAAGGCGTTGTAGAGAAAAAGGGCAATATGCTGTTAAAGGACACCTCGAAATTCATTTCTGCTTTCGATTTTCATCGGATCCGCATCGACAATCCTGTTGCGGTTATCGCAAACGAGGTGGAACCATTGATAAGGCTCCAGCGCAGGATACGACGTATCGCCTGGCTGCCGGATTTCTGGATGAGAAAACGGATTGTCGGATACCTCATGAAAAAAGCGGCTCACGAATTTGAGCAGGACTATAAGGACTTTTATGTTGAGGGAGAATCAAAGAAGAGAGATGTCGGCAAACCTTTTCTGATCAAGGGAGCATCCCGTGATATGGGCGTGCTTCTTATTCACGGATATATGGCCGCTCCCCTTGAGGTCAGGAACCTGGCGGACTATCTGAGTCGAAGGGAGATGTGGGTTTATGCCCCTCGTTTAAGAGGACACGGCACTTCTCCTAATGATTTGGCTATACGATCGCATGCCGATTGGGTGGCTTCCGTTGAAAAAGGTTATGCAATTATCAGTAACATATGTAAACAGGTTGTGGTGGGTGGATTTTCTGTCGGAGCCGGAATGGCACTGGATCTGGCGGCAAGAGTGAAAGATGTTAAAGGTGTTTTCGCGGTATGTCCGCCCATGAGACTCAAAGACTTTTCCTCAAAGTTCGTTCCGGCAGTGGATGTGTGGAACCGTATGATGGATAAGGTTCGCTTTGAAGGTGCTAAAAAAGAATTTGTTGAAAACTTTCCTGAAAATCCCCACATCAACTATTTTCGCAATCCGGTTTCCGGGGTGTTGGAACTGGAACGGTTTATGGAATCTCTTGAAAAAAAATTGCCCGCCATAGACATGCCCGCATTGGTGATCCAATCCCTTGGAGATCCGGTTGTCAAACCCAGCGGATCGAGGAGAGCATTCGACCTGATGGGATCAGAGGATAAAACGTACATCCTTTACAACTTTGACCGCCACGGCATTCTTTTAGGCAAGGGCGCAAGCAAAGTCCACAAATCGATCGGAGACTTTATCGAGAAGTTAAATTAACCCTCTTCCCCGCAGCGCTTTGATGATCTTTGCACAAACTTCTTCTTGGGTGAGTTTCGAGCACGCCACCGTGACGTCTGCATACTTCGTATACAAGGGGAAACGTTCATGGAGCAGGTCTGCGAAGCTCTGATCCGGACGTTTTGCCAGACCTCTCGTATCAAAATCGATGACCCTCGATTCAAGTGTGGAGAGATCCACGTCAAGAAATACCATAAGACCGTTTGACTTCAAATGCATCATGGCGGCATGACTGTATACCGCGCTTCCTCCGGTGGCGATTACGTGATTCCGGCAGTTAAGCCCCAAGAGAACGTCCTCCTCGATTCTGCGCAAAGCCAAATGGCTTTCCATGTCAACGATATCTTGCAGGGAGCGACCGGCTAATGTCTGGATCAGAACGTCCGTATCCACAAAGTCGTGTGATGTCATCTTGGCCAAAATGACGCCCACCGTACTCTTGCCCGACCCGGGCATTCCGATGAGAACGATGTTGGATAAGTTCTCAGACATGATCACTTACTTTTTTTACAAATAGCACTTTTGGATCACCCGGGCTATTATAATCCAAGGTGACCGTTACATTGAGCTGCTGTCCGTTTCCCGGTTCTATCTGAAACCCCATTTTTTTGTGAAATTCGATGGATCCTTTGTTTACAGGGGATGTACAGGTCCGGACGATTGCCCGATTGTTTTCTCTGCATGTTTGGAAAAACCGATGATATAAATAGGTGCCGAGTCCTGATCCGCGATATTCCGGATGAACGCCCACAAAGTGTATGTAACCTTCATTGGCCTGTGACTGGGACAGAAAGCCGATTAGAAAAGCGATTAATTCATTTTCCCGATCTTCCATTACCATGGATGTATTGAAAAAATGTTCAAGAAATAGTCTGGGCAGCATGGGTGTTAAGTCACGACCATCCCACCAGTCCTTCATTACCTTTATAATTCTTGGATGATCTGACGGTTTACTGTATCTGATATTCACCCCGTCGGGCAAATCGAATTTTTCAGTATTCATCATTTTTATCCACTATTTAGCAATCGAGAGCATTATCTCAATTTAGCAATATCTTTTTAGCCCTTTTAAAAATGCTCAAGTCAACGAATGAGAGGTTTTGCAATGGCTTATGGTTTTTTCTCT
>JAFCZV010000588.1 GCA_019314155.1 Deltaproteobacteria bacterium | reverse complement strand
CTGATGGCCTTTTCCCACTATCTTCAGGCGTTGGAATACCAGCGAAGGATCAACAAGGTGGTGTCAATTTTAGGCAGTAAAACCCCCCATATTCAAAATCTGGCAGTGGGCGGTGTTGCCAACCCCATCAATCCCGACAGTCAATCCGCCTTAAACATGGAACGGCTCTATTATGTCAAAACCTTGATTGATGAGATCGGCGATTTTATTAAAAATGTCTATATGGTGGATGCCTGTGCCGTTGGTGCCATTTATGCCGACTGGACCACTTACGGATCCGGCGTAACCAATTATCTGTGTGTGCCCGATATGCCTCTGGATACAAAAGGAACATCGTTTGAGCTTCCGGGCGGGTATATTCCTGACGGTGATGTTGCCAAATTTGAACCAATAGCCTCATTTAATGACGACTTGTTTAAAAAGAGCATCAAAGAAAGCATTAAGCACTCTTGGTATGAGGGCGACTGGGATCGGCATCCTTGGGAGGAAGAAACGGTCCCTAACATGACCGAATATGATACAAATGGCAAATACTCCTGGGTTAAGGCCCCCAGTTTCAGAGGAAAGCCTGCCCAGGTGGGACCTTTGGCCAATGTACTGTGCATGTTTGCCGCCGGTCACAAACCAACCGTAACCTATGCCACAAAGGCTCTGGACACGGTCAATGGCGTTCTCGCCATGCTGGGGTCAAGCACCAGGGTTTCCGTTGCGTCTCTTCATTCGACCATCGGAAGGATCGCCGCCCGGGCCATCCGATGTGCCGTCTTGCATGACACGAACGAACCGGTATTTCCTAAAGGTGAACAGAGGGGCTTCGGTTTCCATGAAGCGCCTCGAGGCGTACTTTCGCATTGGATTGTCATCAATGATGGAAAAATCCAAAATTACCAGTGTGTGGTACCATCAACCTGGAATGCCGCCCCCCGCAACAGCGATGATGCCAAAGGACCCTATGAAGCGGCTCTTATCGGCAATCCGGTTGCCGATCCTGAAAAACCACTGGAAGTTCTTCGAACCATTCATTCCTTCGACCCGTGTTTGGCGTGTGCCATTCATATGGTCGACACAAACAGAAAAGAGATCATCAAAGTAAGAGCATTTTGAGCACGCATCGAAACGCTTTTGATAAGTATTGCCCGGCTTCACAGAACCGTCAGACAACTGAAGAGGCCGGGCAATCTTTTTTAAATGTATTGGTACTTGGCTTAGGCAATATTCTGCTGTCTGACGAAGGTGCCGGTGTAAAGGCGATTGAAGAGCTTAATCGCCGGTATGATGTGTCAGAGGCGGTCGAAATCATCGACGGCGGGACCATGGGCCTCGAACTTTTACCCTATTTTGAAGGACGCAGTCATATGTTGATCATCGATGCAGTCAAGGCCGGAAAAAAACCGGGGACGATTGTGCGGATTGATGATCCACCCGCTTATTTCAGTTCCAAAACATCCCCCCACCAGATTGGCTTGTCCGATGTTATGGGGGTTGCCGCCATTATGGACAACCTCCCTGAGCATATCGTTTTGTTTGGCATTGAGCCCAAACGGCTTTCCACCAGCCTTAACCTGTCTAGCGACATTGCGCGGAATATCCATCGCCTGGTCGATAGGGTCGTTGCAGAATTAGAGGTGATCGGCGTTAAGGTTAAAGAGAAAAAATGATTTTATGACTCAAGTTTCGCTCCTTAATTTTGATCTCAATCCACAGCGCCTGACGGCTGGATAATATTTTTTAAAAGGCAAAATATAAATAAAACGTTTTCGCACTAGCAACGGCGCGTACACGTTAAATAAGTTTTTTATCAAAGAATGAGCGGTCCGCCTTCGATAAGCGATACCAATGCGCCTGGTTCATATAAATTGTAATATTTCAATTTTTACACTGAATCCGGTAATATTTTGCCTTTAAAAAACATGATCCAACCTTTTCGCAGATGATAGAGGCCTTTGAAAAATGTTTAATTTTGTTCAAGTTCAAGGCAGGCGAAGATTTTAACCACAGACATACATTGAGTATTTCGAGGATTAAAATCCGAGCCTAACGCAGAAATTGGGCAAAAGGGAACGTTTTTAAAAGGTTTCAGGATGTCGTTATAACATGGGAATAATACAAGGTATGAAGTATAATGTCCGGGGGTTTTGGTTGGGTATCAAAACACCAAAGCTGTTGATCCTGGGTCTTATCCGTCTGGTGGTTGTAATTGCCATCACCATCATTTCCATCGGCCTGATCTTTGCCTATCATCAGGAGATATTAAACCTTGTCTGGGCAAAACCGGAAAGT
>JAFCZV010000160.1 GCA_019314155.1 Deltaproteobacteria bacterium | reverse complement strand
GAGCAAGGTATTATAGAAGTTGCGCCCCTTGCGTTCATGCGGGGCCGAACTTTGAACGATTCTTTCATTATTTTAGATGAAGCCCAAAACACGACTTCCGAGCAGATGAAGATGTTTCTTACCCGGATAGGATTCAGCTCCAAGGCGGTCATCACCGGAGACATCACCCAGATTGATCTTCCCGCTGAGAAGCCTTCTGGGCTAGTTGAAGCCAAAAATATACTGCAGGGGATCGAAGGAATAGAATTCGTCTTATTTTCAAAAAAAGATGTGGTCCGGCATGGGTTGGTCCAGAAAATAATTAAAGCCTATGAGGATCTGGATTCCAGAAAAAAGAAATAATTACAATGAGTTTAAAAAATACCCAATTTTCTTTAAATAAGTTTTTCGGCAACAGTGACCGTGTCCGCTGGGGCATTCTGGCCGGTGTAACGATAATTTTTACCATTTTGCTGTATCCGAACCTTGTGGTCAAGAAACATTCCTACAAATTGGGTGACGTTGCAACCAAAGATATCAAGGCCAAAAAAGATTTTTTAATCGAGGACGAGGATGCCACAGAAAACAGCCGGATACAATCACTGGAAAATGTCCAGACGGTTTACGATCATGATATAACCCTTTCCGGAAAAATGAACCGGCAAATAAAGGCCGCCTTTGGTGATCTTCAGACGATTTTCGAAGCTTCAAAAACAGTAGACCCACTGGAAACATCTGAAACATCCTCGTTTGAAAATGTTGGGGAAAAAATATCCCTTCATGACCTCGTCTGGCAAAAAAAACCGGGGTTCGAGGAAAAACTCGGCATTTCAGTCAGCGACGGTGCCTATAAAATCCTCGAAAAAGAAGCCTTTTCTAAAGATATTTCGAACCTTATTTCCAGGATTTCAACGGAAATATTGGAAAACGGGGTGGTTGCAAACAAAGAGCTGCTTCTTAAAGAGGCCGATAAAGGGATAATTTTACGAGACATTAAAACAAAAAAAGAAAGGGTCGTATTTAACTTAAAACACTTTTATGATCTTGACCAGGCAAAAACCATGGTCAAAATTATCGGTCAACCCATTCTAAAAAATCGGAACTACATCCTGCGAAACATGGTCGTCGATTTTTCTCAAAAACTCATCCAGCCCAATATCACCTTAAACAGAAGTGAAACCGAAGAGCGGAAAAAAGAGGCCTATGCGGGAATCAAGCCGGTATTTCACAAGATAAAAGCCGGGGAGATGCTGCTGCGTGAAGGAGAACGGGTAACCAGGGTTCAGCTTCTAAAACTCAATACCTACCAGATAGGGGTGAAAAATGAGCAAGTTCTGGTGAGCTGTGTTGGATCCACACTGATCATCCTGTGCATCCTTATGACCACCTATATCCTCAGTATTCACAATCAGCCCCGTCTCGATAATACCAAAAACCTGCTTTTTTTGGCGAGCATTTTTGTAACATTTTTGTTCATCTCAAAAATATCCGCATCTTTGGCTGAATCCGTTGCCTATTTTACACCCTTTCCAATATCGGCGTCATCCATGTTATACGGCATCCCACTTGCTGCGGCCACCATGACCACATGCCTGTTTCTGGGGCTTGAAATAGCCATCGCCATCGCCATGCTCATCGCCGTCGGTACGACCATAATATTTCAAAACAGATTCGATATTTTCATCTATTTCCTTCTCAACAGCTTAATGGCGGCATACTGGATGCAGAATTGCCGGGAACGCAAAGTGTTTATAAAGGCCGGCCTGAAACTCGGATTGATGAACGTGATTCTGGTAACGATCATCGATTCTTATATGGGAGGCACCTCCATCTTCGAACTCCTGTGGGATTGGGCCTTTGCGTTTTCAGGAGGTATTGCCGCGGGAATCGTAACCGCCGGCATCGCCCCGTTAATGGAAATCGCTTTTGGCTACACCACGGATATTAAACTTCTCGAACTTTCAAATCTCGATCAACCGATTCTCCGCAGACTGATGATCGAAGCTCCCGGATCGTATCATCATTCGGTGGTTGTGGGAACCATGGTGGAGGCTGCGGCATCTGAAATCGGTGCCAATTCTCTGCTTTCAAAGGTTTGCGGCTATTATCATGACATCGGCAAGGTCAAAAAGCCGATGTATTTTATTGAAAACCAGACCGACGGCGTTAATAAACATGACAAGCTCGCGCCGTCCATGTCCAGCCTTATCCTCATCGCACATGTCAAAGACGGCGTGGAAATCGCCAAAAAAGACAAACTCGGGCAAGTCATCATCGACACCATCAGACAATCCCACGGAACCAGCCTTATCAGCTATTTTTTTGAAAAAGCGAAACAGTTGAAAGGTGGGAATTCGGTGAATATCGATAACTACAGATATCCTGGTCCAAAGCCGCAAACCAGGGAAGCCGGACTTGTCCTGCTGGCAGACGCGGTTGAAGCGGCATCGAGAACGCTGGCCAATCCGACGCCATCCAGAATCCAGGGTCTTGTACAAAATCTGATAAACAAAATTTTCTCGGACGGCCAACTGGACAACTGCGAGCTGACCTTGAAAGATCTGCATAACATCGCAAAAAGTTTTAATAAAATATTAAACGGAATACACCACCATCGCATTGAGTATCCCGAGCAACCGCTCTTGACCAACGGGAAGAAAAAAAATGGAAGTTTTGATAGACAACAGGCAAAAAAAGCACGAGATATCCCTGAAACAAATTCAACAAAGGGCCAAGGCCGTCTTAAACGCCTTGGACTGTCCTGATGCTGAACTTTCCATCCTGATCGTCGATGATCCGCAGATAGCGGTACTCAATAAACAATATCTCAATCGAAACGGGCCGACAAATGTGATCGCCTTTCCCATGCGCACCGGCCCCTTTACAAATATAACCCCACAGCTTCTCGGTGATGTGCTGATCTCTGTTGAAACCGCCCTTAGAGAAGGAAAACGAGTGGGGATCAGCATGGAAGAACGCTTTACCCAGCTTCTGGTGCATGGGATTCTTCATCTGTTGGGTTACGATCACGAAACATCGGATCAAGACGCTCACGAGATGGAAAAAAAGAGCGATGAGATTCTGAAACTGATTAACACCTAACCGTGTAGGCCCAACAGCAAACACAGCGGGTCTGGCCGGTTGTAGCGAAGCGGACATGTCCGCCCAAGCCGTGTGACGGATATCCCGATGTATCGGGGAACCAAAAACATTTGCCACCAAGGCACGAAGGATTTTATTGTTCGTTCTTAGTGTCTTTGTGGCGAGAAGAAAAAAATTTTACACCCAAATGCACAAAATCTACAATTGATGAACCAATGGAGGTTATTCGATGGCTGGATTATCGGTAAATGTTGATCATGTTGCTACATTAAGGGAAGCCAGGAAAGGACGTTACCCCGATCCCGTATCTGCGGCGGTTCTGGCGGAACTTGCCGGGGTTGACGGTATTGTCGTTCACCTGCGGGAAGATAGACGTCACATCAAGGATCGCGATCTCAAAACGGGAAGAACTCACCACCGAAGGCGGGTTGGATTTAATCGTGCACAAAGATGCCATTGCCGAAACCGTCGGCACGCTTCAGGACAACGGTATTCCCGTATGCATCTTCATTGATCCCAATCCGGATCAGGTCAAAATTGCCCATCAGATCAATGCGAACATGGTGGAGATCCATACCGGTATATTCTGTGATGCAAAAACCCCAAAAAAAAGAGAGCGGGCTTTTTCCAATATCGTTGATGCCGCAAAGCTCGCTTTTAAATTGAGAATGGGCGTTAACGCCGGACATGGTATTTGTTACAATACCATAAAGGCGTTTAAGGGTCTTAACGAAATCGATGAATTCAGCATCGGACACAGTATTATCTCAAAAGCGGTGTTTGTGGGCATGGACAACGCCATCAGAGAGATGCTGGCACTTATAAAAGAACTTTAACATTCGATATTTATTATTCGATATTCGTTGTTTATACTGCTCTACCACTTAAACGCAACCTATCGCAAAAACATATTTTGCATGCTCCGCAAGCACTTTTGGGAGAAGAAAATGTACCTTGTAACCGCAAGTGAAATGCAGAAAATGGATCGCCTGGCTATCGAATCGTTCGGTATCCCGGGGATGGTTCTGATGGAGAACGCGGGCCGGGGAGCGACACAATTTTTTTTAGACCAATTTAAAGACGCTGAAAATAAAAAAATCGGTGTTGTTGCAGGTCGGGGTAACAATGGAGGAGACGGTTTTGTCATTGCCCGATATCTTGCTCAAAAAAGGATGTGCGTGACGGTTTATCTGCTGTCTGAAAGCCATACGGTCAAAGGTGATGCCGCCGCCAACCTCGAACTTCTGCGCCAGATGAAAGTTCCTGTCATTGAAATGCCGGATCAAGAATCCCTTTCAAAGCATAAGACCGCCATGCGCCATGAAGCCGTTTGGATAGACGCAATCCTCGGGACCGGTCTGCAATCAGATGTAAAAGGATTTTTCAAGGACGTCATCGACTTCATTAATAATTCCAACAAACCGGTCTTTGCAGTGGACATTCCATCCGGCCTCAATTCCGATACCGGCCAACCCTGCGGAACTTGTATCCGGGCCGGCGCCACCGCCACATTTGCGTTTGCCAAAACAGGTCACATTCTCTTCCCCGGCGCAGATTATACGGGAAACTTGAAAATCATCGATATCGGCATCCCACCGTATATTGCAGATGATGTCCGGCCTATGCAGCACCTATTGACTTTGGATCTGATTCGCGCTGTTTTTCAACCCAGACCCTCGGATGCCCATAAAGGACACACCGGCCATCTTTTGGTCATTGCAGGCTCACCCGGAAAAACCGGCGCGGCCGCAATGACGGCCATGTCAGCCATGCGGGCCGGAGCCGGCCTTGTGACCCTTGGAGTCCCTTCGAGTTTAAACCCTATTTTAGAAGCCCATGTGACCGAACCCATGACAGATCCCCTTCCTGAAGTCAGGGAAGGCATCCTCGGCGAAACATCATTCACCAGAATCATGGAACTTCTTTCCGACAAAAAATGCATTACCTTAGGACCCGGAATGGGCATGGCCCCTGAAACGAAAACCCTGGTTCATCGAATCATCCAAAGAAGCACAAAACCGATGGTTATCGATGCCGACGGATTGAACAGTCTTGTCGGACATACCGAAATACTGAAAAACCTCAACATCCCGGTAATTATAACGCCCCATCCCGGTGAGATGGCACGGCTGAGCAATACCACCACAGCCAACGTTCAAAAAGACCGCATCCATTGCGCCCGTGAATTTGCAAAAAATTTCAACACCCACGTGGTGCTCAAAGGGGCCGGAACAGTGGTTGCCCATCCGGACGGCAGGGCGTTTATCAACCCCACCGGAAATTCCGGAATGGCATCCGGCGGCATGGGAGATGTGCTCACCGGAATCATAGCAGGCCTTATTGCACAGGGACATGCACCTGAACTCGCAGCCCATGCCGGCGTCTATATACATGGTGCAGCGGCCGACGTATTGGCCAATACCAAAGGGTCCTTCGGGTATTTGGCAACAGAGGTCCAGAATGCCATTCCAGAAACCATCAAAAAATTTGTGGACAGCGTCTGAAAATGGCATCCGGACCTCAGACTTCAAGTTTCAAACATCAGATATCGACCTATTCTGTTGAAGCAACAAAAACACTGGGCAAAAACATCGGTATGTGGATAACGTCCGGAACTGTTTTGGCCCTCTACGGTGATCTGGGAAGCGGGAAGACTTCGTTTGTTCAAGGACTTGCCAGAGGCCTTGAAGTCCCGGACGATTACTACATAACCAGCCCGTCCTACACGTTGATCAATGAATATCCCGGCCGGTTTCCCCTGTTTCATGTTGACCTTTATCGCATCTCAGATATCATGGAGCTTGAAGATATCGGTTTTTATGAGATACTCGACGGTAACTTAGTGGTGGCCATTGAATGGGCGGATAGAATCGGAGATGGACTTTTACCTGGCCCCATAAATATTCACTTTGAAATTACCGGCGACGAAACACGAAAAATAACCATCTCTGCAAATGAATTCACAGATTTGAATCTGTTAAAAAAAATTGAGGGTTTTTAAAAAATCTTTCAATTTTATTCCTTTACTGAAAATTAATTTTGAGCTATATATACGAATTTAATCCGTATTCCATTATTCCATCATTTTTTCCGTGAAACTTTTTTCCCGTTTCACCTGGCCCATGGAGTGGAATCAATCATTTTGCCAGTGAAACTCTATAATTTCATTCAATTGTAGGATTTCCGTGATGTTTTAATTAATTTTAAGGATTTAACATATGGGTTTAATTGTACAAAAATATGGCGGCACTTCAGTGGCCGATATAAAGCGGATCCGAAATGTCGCAAAACGGGTCGCAGAAACATTTGAACAGGGCAATGACGTGGTGGTCATCCTCTCAGCCATGGCCGGCGTTACAGACGACTTGATCGATATGGCGACCCAGATCACAGAATCTCCGGATAAACGTGAACTCGATGTGCTTCTGGCAACAGGAGAGCAGACAACGGCCGCCCTTCTGGCCATGACATTAAAAAACATGAACCATCCCGCCGTATCCATGCTCGGACATCAGGCCAAAGTGATTACGGACTGCACCTTCGGCAATGCACGAATCATCGAAATCGGCGTAGAAAATATAATGGACTTTGTCAAAAACGGCAATATCGTCGTTGTGGCGGGATTCCAGGGATCTGATATCAAAGGCAACATCACGACCCTCGGACGTGGAGGATCGGACACTTCCGCCGTCGCCATCGCTGCGGCACTGAAGGCCGATATCTGTGAAATCTACACCGATGTGGATGGTATCTACACCGCTGATCCGGGCATCTGCGAAAGAGCAAAGAAGATCGATAGAATTTCCTACGATGAAATGCTCAATATGGCCAGCCTGGGGGCTAAAGTTTTGCAGATCCGGTCTGTGGGATTTGCAAAAAAATATAATATCCCGATTCATGTCAGATCATCTTTTAGTGAGGAGGAAGGCACCATGGTTGTTAGTGAAAACGCCGGCATGGAAAGTCTTGTTGTATCCGCAGTGACGCACGATAAAGATCAAGCGCGTATCACCCTGAAAAAGGTTGAAGATCAACCTGGGGTTGCTGCAAAAATCTTTTCACCCATCTCTGAATCCGGTATCATTGTGGATATGATCATTCAAAATACTCGGGTCGAGGGTCAAACCGATCTTACATTTACGGTTCCCAAAGACCATTTCTCCACCGCCATGGAGATCGAGCGGAAAGTGGCTCAAGAAATCGGCGCAGAAGATGTTTTGGGCGATAAAAATATTGCAAAGGTATCCGTTGTCGGCGTCGGCATGAAAAATCATTCCGGTGTGGCATCGATAATGTTCAGCACATTAGCCAGGGAAAATATAAACATCATGATGATCAGCACATCTGAAATCAGAATATCGTGTATCATCGAAGAAAAGTATACCGAGCTTGCAGTTCGTGTTCTTCATACTGCATTTGGGCTGGACGAAGAAGATTGACCCGGAATTACGCATGAAAAGATTCAGAACCGATCAGATGCTTTTCACCATCTTACTGGCGGCGGTAATTCTGGGTGTTATTATTTACAGGGTTTTTCATTTTTTTTGATCCCCGTTTCTCATGAACAGTGCCAAGACGTATTTTATGGTGTGAGAAACTCAGGACATCGCTACGAATTTGAACCGCTGCCATGAAAAAAACATCTCTTGCCGCCATTATCCTCATACTCTTTCCGGCACTCCTTGCGGGCCAAATTCAGAAAGATTCCCTTGGATTCAAAGTGCCGAGGGAAAAAATGGTCTCTTCACAGATCCGTCGACGGGGAATATCCGACAAAAAGGTTTTAACGGCCATGACCGAAGTGCCTCGACACAGGTTCGTGCCCAAGAACCTCGTGTCCCGGGCTTATGCGGACCATCCCCTTCCCATCGGCCAGGGCCAGACGATTTCCCAACCGTATGTCGTAGCCCTTATGACCGAAAGTCTTGAACTCAAAGGATACGAACGGGTTCTCGAAATCGGGACCGGTTCAGGCTACCAGGCTGCAATTCTCGCAAACATCGCCAAAGACGTTTATACCATCGAAATTAAGGAAAAACTCTATAAAACGGCCAGTCAGGCACTCCGTTCAATAGGTTACGCGGACGTAAAGACCCGCCACGGGGACGGTTACTTTGGATGGCCCGATGCAGCCCCCTTCGACTGTATCATGATAACTGCGGCCATCGATCACATCCCTCCGCCGCTTTTGAAACAGCTCAAAGACGGTGGGAGACTCATTCTTCCCCTGGGAAACCCATTCAGTTATCAGAATTTAAGCCTGATCACAAAACACGACACCGATTATAAGGTACGGCAAATTACCGGTGTTCTCTTTGTTCCCATGACAGGGTACGCTCTAGACCAAAACTGAACTGTTATAGCTCGCCCAGTTGAATTTCGGGGATTCAACAGGGGGCAAGCGCATTCCCCGCAGCTTCTCGAAGATCCCATTTCAACGGTGCTGAGTGGAGTTTCTAATGGTTAAAAACAATATCCCATGATACTTACGGCTGTATTTTTACTATCATTATCAGCCCTCGCTTTTGAAGTCCTCCTCGCAAGGGTCTTTTCCATCAGCCAGTGGAACCATCTATCTTTCATGGTCATCAGTATAACACTCTTTGGATTTGCCGCAGGCGGCACCTTCCTAAACATTATAGATA
>JAFCZV010000159.1 GCA_019314155.1 Deltaproteobacteria bacterium | reverse complement strand
GAATATCTCGATGGATCCGGAAGATGGTTTTAACAGACCCATGATAATGTGAAAGAGGGTCGTTTTCCCGCTGCCGTTGGGCCCCATCAACCCGATCCGGTTCCCTCTGTAAAACTTCAAATCGAGCCTGTCGAGAACCTGCGGGCTGCCCGGATAGTTAAAACAAATATCTTGAAGATGAATAATCAAATCGTTTTTTTCCACTCCAGCACTCCCAAAAGAATAATCAGCGTCAGCATAAAAACCACGGAAACGATATCGATCTTTTTAAAAGAGAACTTGCTTAAACTGTAAAGATTCCCCTTGAAACCGCGACACAGCATGGCGTTATGGACCCTCTGGCCCCTGTCGAAACTTTTGACCAGAAGCATCCCCACCATATAGGCAAAAGTCTTGTAAGTATGCAGATTGGTTTTGGGTGTAAAGCCTCGGATCTTCATTGAATTTTTCAGCCGGAAATACTCTCTGTATATGACATGAATATAGCGGTAGGTAAAGAAAAACAGATGTACGATTTTTTTGGGGATTCCCAATGTATGCATGGCGTGGCCCATGGAAAAGATGGGCGTCGACGCAACCAGAGCGATCAACATCAGCATCATGGCGTTGGATTTAATGCTGATCCGTGTCGCATAGAACACGCCTTCTCGGGTGACGGCCAGGGACCCCATAAAAAAAAGCGGTTCTCCTCCAAATGTAAAGGGGAGAAAAAACCAGAGGAAAAGAATCAGCATGTTGACTGGAATCAGTCTTCTGATGAGTTCCTTTACCGGAACTTTGGCTGCCAGCACCATCAGCAAACCGAGCACCAACGCGCATAAAAGAACCTGAAGCCGGTTGGCTGCGGCAACGAGCATCGAAAAAAGGAACACGACAACGATCTTGCCGCGAGGATCGAGCCGCCGGATAAAAGAATTACCATTTGCAAGTTCTTCGATCATCAGTTCTTTCTTTTACGATTTGCAAAATAAAGGGCGACGCCCACCAGTCCAAAAATATATCCGAGTCCACCCATAATCTCTGTAATCCCGGGACCGCGATGTATAGAATCTGCCAGAATTTCAGTTATAGGCGCCAGTTTTTTATCCAGGGATGCATCGATGATTTCTTCGATTTCCCGTTTCTCCAAAGTAACGGTTGAAGATCCGGAAACCTGTTTGTGGGTCTCTATATCCACCGAATCTGGAGAAGTTTTAAGGGAATCCTGGAGAGCGTCTGTCTTGGCGGCATTCTCCGGTTCAGTCCCGCCAAGTGCCTCCACCGGTATTTTCCATAAAGCCATATGGGCCGTGGAAGCTTTCAGTACAATTTTTAAAGATGTTTTTTGGGGTATTTTAAAGGAAAACATCCCGTTTTTATCGGTTTTTCCGTCAAGAAGCAAAACATCTTTGGGATCAAAGACAAGTACCGGTGTATTTTTTACCCGCTTGCCTCCGCTGAATTTGCTCTGGGTGTGAACCGTATCTCCGTCTACCCAGGCAAAAATAGTAACCTTGTGCGCAGATGCCGGAGCGGGTAAAAACAAAAGCCACAACATTATGAAAATGAAACAAAAAATGTTATAGTTTAACCCAAAAGCGGTTGCATTATGTGAATTTTCACGAAACATGGTCTCCCTCCAGAATTTCAGGTCTTACCTTTTTTAGAAACAGGACGCAGGCAGCCGTCAAAATACCCTCGATAAACATTACCGGGAGATGTGCTGCAACAATCAGTTTTGCGGCGGACAAAAACGCTTCGCCGGTGAGATACAAGGAAAGTCCCACCATAATGCCGGACATCAACACCGAGCAGAAGCCGGCTCCAAAGGCCGAAGAGATGATGACAGAGCGGCCGGCGCCGGGTTTCAAGCCATTTCCGAACACATAGTAGCAGATAACGGCGGGAAGCGCCATATTCAGTGTGTTCACACCGAGCGTTGTTATACCGCCAAACTGGAAAAGGAGTGCCTGGAGTGCGAGACCGACGAGTATGGCTGGGAAGGCTTTCCACCCTAAAATCAAGCCCACCAGGCCGTTGAGAATGAGATGTGCGGAGACAGGGCCTGCGGGTACGTGGATCAAAGTGGCGACAAAAAAGGCCGCCGACAAAATGCCCAAGGTGGGAATCTCTTTATGATCTAAGTTTTTCATGCCCACTGCAACACCTGCCGCTGTAAGGGCCGCTCCGCCTATGAGAACAGTTGGTGATAATATGCCTTCAGATATATGCATAGTTTTACGTCTCGGCATCTCTACAACTTAATGAAAATATGGGACATTTTTTTGAGGCCTGGACGCTTGCCTCGAATATGGAATTATGGAATAGTGGAATACTGGAAAGTTGCTTTTTAAAAAGGATATTATTCATTTTTAGTTTTTCATCAACACAAATTTTACCATCAACTCAACATCGCATTATTCCAGAACTCATTATTCCATTATTCCACCATTCCAATTGGGGTGAAGCCCCTAACTTGCTGTTCTTACGTTCATTTCATATCATGAAACTTGACCCAAATAACTGCACCGAGTTCCACATCTTTTTCTTCACCGGCTTGCTTTAACTTGAAATTTGCTTGATTGAGAGCAGCAAAACCCCACCATCCGGCTTTTGGAGCGGCATAGGAAAAAACACCATTTTTGTCCGCTTTGATGGTCTGGGCGACCATGTAATCGTTAGGGGCTTTGTACGTTCCGTTTTTATTATAATATTCCACTTCCACCATTGCATAGGGAACAGGCTTTCCGTCGAGTTTGACGATCCCCTGAAAAAGATTTCCGGTATAAAGCCCAAAAGGTTTCGAAAGCGGTACAATCTCGGTTTTGAGTCCCACTTCCGCATCCCACCCTTCATCGTCACCGAATGCCGTTACCACCGTCTTTGTATAATGTATGATAAAGCAATCCTCTGCAGGTTCCCAGTAGGGCTTGGGTTCCATATAAAACATATATACTCCCGGTCTGTTCACGGTATAACCCAACTCCCAGGCCGTATGATCCATGATCTTAATTTTTTTCAGGTCGCCGAGAAGATTCTGTTTTTGGCCATTGGCCAGGACACCCAAAATCTCAGGTTTTATCAGTTCCATACCCACGCCTTCGAAGGGATGAGAAAAGGATGCTTTAAGGGCCACAGTTCTGTTTTCGTCTTGCATAACCATGGAATCCGAAGGAATCACCATACCAAAATGGGCGAAAGCCTTTCCTGCCAAAAAAACCGTCATTGCAACCACGAGAACCAATATCGAGCCTTTTTTCATGGGACCTCCTTTACCGCAAAAAAAAACCACAAAGCTAAGGAATCTTCTTGATATCCGTACCTTCGTGGTTTTGATTGTTTTTTTGATAAATTAAATTTTTACTGCGGCCTTCTGACCGCGATTTTCTATAAAAATGTCTAAATCATTAAATGGTTTATGTCAATACAAAATTGATGAACTCATCATGAATCTTTCTCCAAAATTGCTCGATGTCGCTCACAAAAGACTTTTTACGAAGCCATCAAAATTACGAATCGTAAATGGTTCGCTTGTTTTCCCGGTGATCCACCATGTATAGCAGGGTCCCTTTCTCCTTAATATCCGCTAAAAGAGAGGGGAGTTTTCCCCTGTCGATCTGGTAAATTCTGAAATAGAAATTTAAATGATCGACAGGTGCATTATCCGATGAACTCAGTATGCTGGCAGTGCGTGCGCCATATTCGTGGATGAGTTCTCTGACCTCTTTGATGGTGCCCGGCTTGTCTTTGATGCGAATGGCAAACTGGATGCCCTTTTTCCCAAGTCCGCTCAGGGAGATGATCACTCTGAAAAGATCGCTGCGGGTAATAATTCCGACCAGGCGATTGCTTTCATCGACCACCGGAAGACCTGAAATCCTTTTTTCCAGAAGAATGGCTGCCGCTTCTTCCACGGTATAATCCGGCTGAACCGTATAAACAGGTTTTTTCATCAAACCCCTTACTTTTATCTTGGATATGAGAAATAAAAGCTCATGCATATCCAGTGTGGTCGCATCAGAAGGGGAGGCTTTTTTCAGATCTCTGTCGGTTATGATGCCGACAATTTGCCCTTTTTCCATAACCGGCAGTTTTTTGATGTTCTGTTCCTGTAGAATATAAATGGCATTCTGCATGGAATCATCAGCATCCACAGTTACGATCTCTTTGCTCATCCAATTTTTAACCAGCATTTTTGTTCCTCCTGCATTAATTTAGACCATCGATTATTTCTGAATAGGGCCTGCTCTCTTTCTGCAATTTCATGTTTTCGATGATTAACAATTTAATTATCTCATAAAAGGGAAAAAGCTTCAAGTACGGGGCGATAAATTTGCAGGGTTAACGTGTTTGATTTCGTAACAGCGAAGCGACGGCGTGTTTCTCTCTATTGGGATTCAAATGCGTTTGTCCGGGATAAATTTGCCTTCAAAGTGTCTTGACTTGGAAATGAAAAGTCTTTATGAATTGAAACCTTTGTGAAAATGAATAATCATGAAAACAAAAAACGGGACAAGGCTTTAATTTTTTTAAAACAGCGTCCCTTCGGGTATATTAACCCATAAAAAATAATGGGAAAAAAAGAAAAGGCCTCACCGAAAAAAAAGAAGTCTCATCCTTCGCCGCCGCGAAAAGGATTGGCCGTATGGATCGGTTTGACATTATTTGCCTGTGGATGGATGTTTGTACTCGGTATCCTTGTGGGAAGAGAGACGGTGCCGGTAAAGTTTAATATGGAAAAACTTCAGAACGAATTGGCGGCTCTCAAGGAAGCTGTTGTCAAAAAAGAACTGGATCAGTACAAAATAGATTCAAATGCTGACATTGATAAAACCAAAATGGGCTTTTACGAGACACTGAAAAAAAACGGCAGTGATGACGGTCTTGAAGCTGACATTCCTAAAATAAAAAGTAAGCCATTGCCTGAAGAAAAGACCGAGTCCGGAACAAAAAAAACAAGTCCCCCCAAAAAGATCGAGTCCGAAAAAAGAAAAATAAGCCCTCCCAAAAAGGCCGAGTCGGAAACAAAAAAAACAAACCCGCCGAAAAAGCTTGCGACCACCCAAAAAAAGAAGACGGTCAACTTAAAAAAAACGGCTGACCGCAATAAAAAATTTACCATTCAGATTGCTTCATTAAAGGATTCGGTGGCTGCCGACAAAATGGTGGCCAAGTTAAAAAAAAGGGGATACCCTGCATATCGAAGTATTGGAAAGATTCCGGATAAGGGCATCTGGTACAGAGTAAGGGTTGGGTATTTTAAAAACAGG
>JAFCZV010000158.1 GCA_019314155.1 Deltaproteobacteria bacterium | reverse complement strand
CGGTCATTTATTTATTCCCTCGCTCTGATAAAAAAATGTGCTGCAATGGTAAACGGTGAGTTGGGTCTTCTTGATGAAAAAATATCAAAATCAATTGTCGCAGCTGCACAGGAAATCATGGAAGGAAAGTTCGACACTCAGTTTCCCGTGGATGTTTTTCAGACAGGATCCGGAACGTCGAGCAACATGAACATGAACGAGGTCATTGCATCCAGAGCAAACGAGATGATCACAGAGAAAAAAGGCGGAAAATTTCCGGTTCATCCGAATGATCATGTTAACATCGGTCAGTCGAGCAACGATGTTATCCCCTCGGCTCTCCACATATCTGCCTTGACCCGAATCAAAGGCCGACTTGTTCCTGCTTTGCGCCGCCTGGAAAAAAGTCTTTTACATAAAACATCTGAAATGGGGGATGTGAAAAAAATAGGAAGAACCCATCTCCAGGACGCGGTACCCATGTTTTTAGGGCAGGAGTTTTCCGGATACGCCAGACAGGTGGCACTGGGTATAAAACGGATCGAAGCCGTCGAAGACCGTTTGTCAGAGCTTGCCTTGGGTGGCACCGCCGTGGGGAACGGCCTCAATACCCATCCTGATTTTGCTAAAAAAGTTGTCGCGCTTATCTCGAAATATTCAAACCTTGATTTCACGGAAGCGGAAAATCACTTTGAAGCCCAGGGGGCACAGGATGCAGCGGTTGAGACCAGCGGGGCCTTAAAAACCATAGCTGTGAGTTTGGTTAAAATTTGCAATGACATCCGGTGGCTTGCGTCCGGCCCAAGGTGCGGACTCGGTGAAATTTCGATTCCTTCTGTTCAGCCAGGATCTTCTATTATGCCTGGAAAGATTAATCCGGTAATCCCCGAGGCCGTTATTCAGGCAGCCGTTCAGGTCATGGGAAACGACACGACCATTATGATAGGCGGACAGGCCGGCAACTTCGAATTGAACGTCATGCTTCCGGTGATCGCTTATAATCTATTGCAGTCCATTGATCTTCTTTCATCCGGAGCCGAGGTGCTGGCAGAAAAATGTATCGATGGTATTAGCGCAAACCGGGAAAATTGTGCCGGCAACATCGAGAAAAGCTTGGCCATAGCGACGTATCTGGTGCCCCATATCGGTTATGACAAGGCCGCTGCCATTGCAAGCAAGGCCCATGAGACGGGGAAAACCATCATACAAGTCGCAAGTGAGGAAGAAATTCTTTCTGAAAAAGAATTGAATAAAATCTTTAAAGGATTGAAAATTGGTTGACGTGAAACAGCGTTGTTTTCTTAAAGATTTCAGATAATGGATTTTTTTGGGGACGAACCCTGAGTGTTTTACGGGAAAAGGAAACCGAGTTATGATAATTCCGGGAAATCTAAAAACGACCGCGATGGCTGTCATGCCCCATAAAGATGCTGATCGGGCGCTGGAGCTCGCTCTTTCCGTGGATATTCCTTTCTGGCCCCAGCTGCCCCACGTCAGTTATTATGAGGATATGTATGTACAGGCGGCAGAACACTTTCCCGGAATTTTACTTGATCTGGAAAATCAAACCCTGCGCTTTTCCATGGATAATTTTATCAACGAATTTGAAGACACCATGGCGCGTTTTGACGAACCTGAATATTTTGATATCAGCAGAGATTATTCGGTGGTGTATCATAAATTCCTTGAAATGGATCTCTCCGACCGGCCTGCCATAAGAGGACAGCTGGAAGGGCCCATAAGCTTTGGTTTAAATGTTCTTGATCAGGATAAACGGCCCATTCTCTTTGAAGACACCATACGGTCATTTATGTTCGAATTTATGTCAAAACGCATAAATGTTCAACTCAAACGTCTCCAGCAGATGAACCCCAATGCATTTATGTTTGTTGATGAGCCGGGATTACAGTTTTTGTTCAGTGCACTTTCGGGCTATGACAGCACCAAGGCCAAAAGCGATATGGAACAGGTCCAAAGACCCCGTGGAATTCATTTGTGCGGGAATCCGGATTGGGATTTTCTTCTGGATCTCGATCTCGACATCTTATCTCTGGACATATATCAAAACGGAGAAGTTTTCTCATCATATTCGAAGTCGATTAAAAACTTTCTTGATCGCGGCGGTGTTATTGTATGGGGTGTTGTCCCCACAAATTTTGAACCTTTTGAAGCTGAAAACATCCGTTCACTGGAAACAATACTGACAGGGGTATGGGATTTTTTGAACGCCAAAGGCATCGACAGAGAGTTTCTATTCTCAAGAAGCCTCATATCTCCGGCGACTTGTTGCCTGGTCAATCCTGATGGAGAAGCCACCGTTGAAAAAGCGTTTGCGATTGTAAAAGAACTTTCCCACCGGTTGCGAGACCGGTATAAACTTTAATGTCACAGATGGATTCTTTTAACCCATTTGTCGTTACCGCTTACAACCCACCTCCATGAACGGCTTTTTTTAAAAAATCGGAAAGGAGTGTTCCCAAAATCGCCAAACATTCAGGGTCCAGGTAGTGTTCAGCACGCCTTTCGAAAAGCACCTTGCATTGGGCCGGAAATTCCTCGTCGTCGTCGTCAAAGAGCAAAAGCACGGGAACTTTCGGCAACGGATAGAGCTTTATAATGAGTTGATAGGAAAGATCCAGACCCGGATTCAAGCCGCCGAGCTTTTCACAGGCCGCGTCCAGTTCATCCAGACGACCTGAAAAATTGTGTGCGATGGCCCGTTCGGTATTATTGACAAAACTGCCGACTAACGGAGCGGCATCTTTAAAGTCCCTATAGGAAACCCATTCCGTGTCTAACGAGGGTATTTCCGGGCATAACAGCAGATACTTACAGATTACGACACTTATCCCTATGGCCGGCTGTTTCCCGGACGGGCCTTCTATTCCTTGACCTGAAATCCTGTAAGGTCGTCCGAAAAAGGAGATAATCATTTGGTTTCCTTCAACCGTTCCCCCTAATTTTTCAGACCTGGAATCCATATCGATTTTGGCGATCTGATGGAGATAGTTTTGGTAGGTTTCCATAAAAACAGAAGATTTTGCCGTCATCGGTGGAGGCTCCTTTTTAAGTTAGTTCGCCTCGCCTGCCATTGGAAGGCACGAGCGGGCAGGTCACAATTGGAATGATGGAACAATGGAATACTGGCCCTGGTGAAAGAGAAAAAAGTTTCACGGGGTACAACTGATGGGTTGTAGAATTTCCAAAACGTTTTTATTTTAAGTAGAGACATTATTTTACATGATGTGTGGCATTGAAGAAAGGATTTACTTTACTTTCAAAAAGTTTTTTTCAATAATGTTGTTCGAAGGATTTGAAAAGGCCTCTACTTTAACCTTAAAGTCTGATGAAGAACGTTGGCCGGAAAAGGAAAATAAAACGGAGTCAATAAAATCTATCGAATTTTATAAAGTGGATTGACCGATGAATTTTATTTGTCAAAGATGTGGGAGCTGCTGTAAAAAAATTGGAATTCCATGGTCGGAGTTGGATCCACGTCTGGCTGCGGATTATCTAAATATAAAGATTTCCGATTTTCTCGATCGATATGGTTTCATGGTCAATGAATATTCCGGGGAAATCGAGAATACGGAATATAACGCAGCACCTTGCCCATTTTTGAAATACAACAGGAATAATGCGGTTTGTAAAATCTATCCGGTAAGACCTTGGATTTGTAAAGGGTACCCTGGGCCGGGAACCTCGTGTATCGAAGGCCAGGTGCGGTCTTAACCCGAATTTTGCATAGGGGAACCCCTTTGCCGTCAAGTTCCCTGACTCTTGATTTAGTCCTGATAAACCTGGTTCTCCTCCGCGAAGCGGAGTCTCCGAAGGGCCGTGCTTTTCCTCCAACACTCCAGCACTCCATTGTTCCCCGCGCGGCGTGATCTAAGATGGGCCAAGCCTGCCCCGCATTGCGGGGGATTCTTTCAAGTGGGGCCGGATATATCTCCGGCCCCATAAAAGGCTTTGGTTAAACAAACGGGTGCGAGACTCGAGTAACCGTCTGTTACGCTACTTCCTGATACTCCGCGTCGACAACATCGTCATCCGGTCCGGAAGCGGCCGAACCTCCCATGCCGTCCGCCGTGGATCCGTTCGGTGACGCATCGGAATGGGCGGTCTGCTGGTACATGGCGGTGGCCAGTTTATGGGCAGTCTGAGTCAGTGCCTCAGTCAGCCGCTTAATCTCGGACGGATCGTCTCCGTCCATGGCATGTTTCAGGTCTTTCACCGCATTGTCAACTTCTGCCCTGACAGCGCTGTCAACCTTTTCGCCGATTTCCTTCAGAGATTTTTCCGTATTATAGACCAGAGCATCTGCCGTATTCCGGACTTCCACGAGATCCTTCTTCTTCCGATCCTCGTCGGCATGGAGTTCTGCATCCCGGACCAGTCGATCGATGTCACCTTGGGACAAACCCGAAGAAGATGTAATCCGTATCGATTGATGCTTTCCTGTGGCCAGATCTTTTGCTGATACCTCCACAATACCATTGGCATCGATGTCAAAGGCGACCTCAATTTGGGGCATTCCTCTGGGGGCAGGGGGGATCTCCATCAGTTCAAAACGTCCCAGTGTTTTATTCCCGGAAGCCATTTCGCGCTCTCCCTGAAGCACATGAATCGAAACGGCGGGCTGATTGTCTTCCGCTGTGGAAAAAATCTGGCTCTTTTTGGCCGGAATAGTGGTATTTTTTTCAATTAGCTTCGTCATGACACCACCCAGTGTCTCAATGCCCAGAGACAGTGGCGTAACGTCGAGGAGGAGAACATCCTTGACATCGCCTTTCAAGACAGCACCCTGAATCGCCGCACCAAGGGCAACGACTTCATCCTGATTTACGCCTTTTCCGGGTGCTTTGCCGAATATCTGCGTAACGCGCTCCTGGACCGCCGGCATGCGGGTCATGCCCCCCACAAGAATCACTTCATCGATATCACCCGCCGATACACCAGCGTCATCTATGGCCACTCGACAAGGGCCTTCGAGTTTGGACAGCAAATCGCTGATCAAAGCTTCGAGTTTGGCCCGGGTTATCCGGATGTTGAGATGCTTGGGGCCGCCGGCATCAGCAGTGATGAACGGCAGATTCACATCCGTTTCCAGAGAAGCTGACAATTCCACTTTGGCCTTTTCCGCGGCTTCTTTCAGCCGCTGCAAGGCCATGCTGTCTTTTCTGAGATCGATACCCTGGTCTTTTTTGAATTCATCGGCCAGATAATCGATCAACCGAAGGTCGAAATCTTCACCACCCAGATGGGTATCTCCATTGGTCGCTTTAACCTCAAAAACACCGTCTCCGATTTCAAGGATGGAAACATCAAATGTGCCGCCGCCTAAATCAAACACCGCGATCGTCCCTTCGTTTTTTTTGTCCAGACCATAGGCAAGAGACGCCGCTGTCGGTTCATTGATGATTCTCAACACATTAAGGCCTGCGATTTTCCCTGCATCTTTTGTCGCCTGTCTCTGACTGTCACTAAAATAGGCCGGCACCGTAATGACTGCATCGGTTACCTTTTCACCCAGGTATTCTTCGGCCGATTTTTTAATGGTTGACAGGATATACGAAGAAATTTCAGCTGGACTGTATTGTTTGCCCCTGAGATTGATGCGAACGTCACCATTGCTTCCTTTTTGGATTTTGTAAGGCAGGATTTTGACGTCACTTTCTACCTCCGGCGAGTCATATTTTCGGCCGATAAGCCTTTTTACGCCAAATACCGTATTTTCGGGATTAGTAATAGCCTGCCGTTTGGCAATCTGTCCCACCAATCTCTCTCCGCGGTCGGTAACGGCAACGATCGAGGGGGTTGTTCTTCCCCCTTCGGCATTTGTGATAACTTTGGGTTCGCCACCTTCCATGACTGAGAGGCATGAGTTGGTGGTGCCCAAATCGATTCCGATTATTTTACCCATTTTCTTCCTCCATTAGATTTAAATTTTGGGGCGGTTTAGCTGCACCGCCCCAAGGATTTTTGCTTCAGAAACCTATGTGGTTTTTTCTGCTTGACTAAAAATAAGAATTAAATGCATTATGTCAATAATATTTTTGTTAATTAAATTATATTACTTTTTAAGCATCAATTTAATTGGTAATGATTTTTGAAGGTGTGTTTGACAGGGATGGAAATTTAGAGGATGCTTTGGAGTAATGGAGGGAATTTCCGCAAGTTATGGCACTTTCGGTTTTTCATCACTCCACAACTCCGGCAAAACTTTGAAATGGCAGACCCTTTGAGAAATCTTAGAAAAAGTTGTAAGTAAACGGTTCAATTCTATCTTTTGTATCTTGGCCGCGTCTTATCCATAAAAATAAAAACTAAAAACTTTATGTCAAGATAGTAAATTAAAAATTTATTGCATTATTAAAAAAAGATAATTAAAATAAGTAATGAAAAAATACCATCTATTATAAGGAGGAAAACATGGAAAGGGATGAAAAAAAAGGACGACCCGAAGATTTTTCCTTGTCCCGAACTTTCACCGCAGATTTAAGAGGCAGGCAGTCTGTTCGTGCAACGTTCAAACTTACAGAGGGCTGCATCGATGCAATCAGTATCGTTGCTGCCCATTTAGGCATCAAGCAGAAATCTCTTTTTGATCATTTGGTCGAAGATGCCAGAAATTTAAGATCGATTGCGCGTGAAATTCAGAATATAAAATTATCGCGGCAAGGCCGCATCCAAAAAACATTTGTCATCAGCAGGAAATCGCTGACATCTCTGGATAGTGTATCCAAAAATTACGATGCACCGCGGGATGCGCTGGTTGAAGTTTCCGTCCAACGACTTTTGCCGATTATCGCAAAGGAACGGGAAAAGCACTCAAAAAGAAAAGAGATGCTCGGTGAAATCGCCGATCATTTTAAAGAAGGGAAAAGCCTGTTGTACAGATTAAGAAAGGTATTGGGTGTCGAAGATCCTGTTTGTCAAAAGCTTGAGACCGTGATGGCCGCTTATGAAAATGCATATTCCAATATTGAATCATTCGTTGAACGGTCTAAAATTATTGAAAAATTTCAATCTGATTCCTTTGAGAAAATATTTTCGGTCCCAGAGGATTAAGGTGCGATACACGTCTTTTAACCCAAAAGATTATCCAGGGCCATCATGATGACAAAGCCAACCATAACTCCGAACGTCGCCAGGCGCGATTTTCCTTTGGAGTGTGTTTCCGGGATGATTTCATCACTGATGACAAACAGCATCGAACCTGCGGCAAAAGCCAGGCCAAAAGGCAAGACGGAATGAAACACTGTAACGGCGGCAACCCCCAAAAACCCGCCCAAAGGCTCCACCAGTCCGGTTAACGTCGCAATACCCACCGCACGCCACCGGCTGTAGCCCAGACCCATGAGCGGCATTGCAACGGCCAAACCTTCAGGCATATTCTGCAGTCCGATTCCTATTGCCAGACTGGATCCGGCCCCAATATCTCCTGTTCCAAAACCGACACCAACCGCCAGACCTTCGGGGAAATTGTGAATGGTGATTGCAATGATGAACAACCATATTCTTTTCATAGCGCTGGAAGGGCCTTCAGGTCCGAGAACAAAGTGTTCATGAGGAATCCATTTATCAAGGCGATCTAAAAAAACTGCGCCGATCAGCATTCCGAACACCACAATATAGACACCATAACCCGGCCAAATCTGATCGCCGTATTCAATTCCCGGGACGATTAACGAAAAAGAAGTTGCCGCCAACATCACACCGGCGGCGCCACCCAGCATGGTGTTTAACACCTTGTCGGAAATATTTTTTAAAAATAAAGCGGGCAATGCACCCACGCCCGTGGCCAAGCCTGCAAGTGTGCTTGCGATGATCCCCATTGTGATTGGTGACATAGGCGCCCTCCATAGAGTCTATTTGGCGGCGGGTCATTTTGCTTAATTCAAAAAAACTGACAAGACACCGTGCTCGTGCAATATATTCAATCCGATGGCGATCAGAACGCCGCCCCCGATGGTTTCGGCATATCGACTCAACTGTTCGGCATCCCCGATTTTTTCGCCAATCTGTAACCCGATGATGGTAAAGATTCCCGCTACAATGCCGATGATTATGGCGGGCGTCCAGATAGATACACCCAGTAGCGATAGGCTGAAGCCTACAGCAAGGGCATCGATACTGGTTGCAATGGAAAGTATGACCAGCGTTACGCCTTTTGTGTGATCCTTTTTCCGTTTTTCGGATTTATCGTGATCGAATGCTTCTTTAATCATATGGATGCCGACAAATGCCAGCAAGCCGAAGGCAATCCAATGGTCATAACGCTCGATGTGAATCCTTACAGATAGGCCTGCACACCAGCCAATGACCGGCATCATTGCCTGAAACAGCCCGAAATGCCAGGACAAACGGAATGTCTGGCGGAAACTGACATTTTTCAAATTAACGCCGGTCACGATGGAAACCGCAAAGGCGTCCATGGCCAAAGCCAC
>JAFCZV010000587.1 GCA_019314155.1 Deltaproteobacteria bacterium | reverse complement strand
CCGGATAGCGAACAGCGAACGATCCGGAGACAGACGTTCGGCAGTCTTAGCGGATCATAGTACCGATGGTTCCAGCAACAGCGGAACCGGGAAGGTGGGGAACTGTTCGCCCACAGGACCCACTGTAGGGAAGGTGAAGCAGGGCATAACGTTTTTCTGGCAGGAACTATGGAAGATACACCGAGATCACAAACCATATCAACACAAAGCCAGGAAATTGCACAGCAGGCCGCTCGCGCAACCACTGGGAAGGCAGGCACAAGTCCGCTGTTGGTACGCGAGTCATCGCTGTTGCAACTGCGGATGCTGGCCGAAGCAGATCCCGAGCTGGTGTTCAACAGTGTAGCTCATCGGATAGACGTTTTCCTGTTGAGACAGTCGTTTCGGCAATTACGCAAGAGTGACTCGTCCGGCGTGGATGAAATCACAGCGAAGCGATACAAGGAGAGGCTCATGGATAACCTTCATGATCTTCACCAACGATTGCGAACCGGTCGCTATAGAGCGTTACCGGTGAAACGAATATGGATTGACAAGGAAGATGGGAAAGAGCGTCCCATTGGAATACTGGCGCTTGAGGACAAAATTGTCCAAAAAGCGGCAGCGACGTTGCTGGAAGCAGTATACGACACCCAATTTTACGAGTTTTCCCATGGATTCCGACGGGACCACAATCAGCACCAGGCCATTAGGGAGCTTAGGGAGCAGTGCCGGCGATTGAATATCGGTTGGATCGTGAGCGCAGATATTACCGGACTGTTCGATAATATTGATCGCAGTCTTCTGAAAAGTATCATTCAAAAACGGGTCAACGACGGCGCGATACTGCGTCTGATCGGAAAGTGGCTCAATGCCGGAGTTGTGGAGGGAGGTGCCACGACATATCCCGATAAGGGAACGCCGCAAGGCGGGGTGATTTCGCCCATGCTCAGTAACATCTTTCTTCACCACGTGTTGGACGACTGGTTCGTTAATCAGGTACAACCCCGACTCAAAGGCCGCAGTTTTATTATCCGTTGGGATGGCAGTGCTGCCCAAGCGTTTCGGGCGGTTCAAGCTATCGCTGCACCCGGATAAAACCCAGCTGATCGAGTTTGGTCGACCCCGGTCGAATGAGCAGGGCCGCAAACGCGGTACGTTTGATTTTCTGGGATTTACGTTCCATTGGGGCAAAACGCTCAAAGGCTATTGGGTGATCAAGAAGAAGACTGCACGAAAACGTCTAAGCCGCTTTATGAAGCAGCTATGGCGTTGGTGTAAAGCAAATCGGCATGAACCGATGGGAGATCAGCATATGATGCTGAGTTCCAAACTGCGAGGATTCTATCAGTATTTTGGAGTCCGAGGCAACTACAAGGCGTTGGAAGTGGTGTTCGAATACGCCGAAAAGGCCTGGCGGCGGTGGTTAAGCCGGCGAAGCAGTAATGGCGTGGTCATGTTTGAGGATCTGCGAGGCAGGTATCCATTGCCGAAGCCGCGAATCGTTCACAATATCTAACGCCTGGGCGGCAAAGTTATGCGCCATGCGGGGTGTCGCCTGCGTGGTTCCTATCCTCAAAAAGGGATAGCACCGAGGAACCGGATGAGGGAAATCTTCACGTCCGGATCTGTGGGGAGGGCGCTGGGCAACCGGTGCCTTTACCCGGAAGCCGACGCAAAAAGCCGCGCGGCTGATTAGCAGCGTTATACAAAAAACAAGTAAGAACCATCGATTCAAAACTTCAATCCTTTGGAGGAAAAATAATGGATAGCCTAAAGCTTTCATTTATGGAAAAAAATGACATCCAAGAATCAGCAAGAGTTCTCAGTGTTGCCATGCTCAACAATCCTCTCCACGTTGCTGTTTTTCAGGGGAACGATGAAAATGTGCGCATAGAAATTGAAAAAATGTTTTGTAACCTCTTGATTGAATTGCCTGGAATAGTCTTTCTGGCAAAAGAAAAGCAAAATATTATCGGGGTTATGAGGATGAAGTCATGCGAGGGGAGTAAAGCTACAGATGACCCAAAAGACTCAAAAGATGAAAATGACATTAACTGGCGGAAGTCTGTATGGCAAACGGAGTGGGCACGTCACGAGCCGTTGATTCAACATTGGCATCTTGGTCCGATTGGTGTGCTGCCATCTCATCAAGGATTAGGTGTTGGTTCCATGCTTATGGAGCGTTTCTGCGAAGAAGTGGATGCTTGTTCTGCAACGGCTTACTTAGAAACTGATTTGGATGAAAATGTGCGTTTTTATAATAAATTTGGATTTGAAATTATTTCTAAATCAATAATATTTCATGTTGAAAATCGATATATGGAAAGAGTTTCACAAACATGATTTGACGGAATGTATAACAACAGCATACACGCGGACGGCTATAGCGCCATCGAAAGCGCCTATTTCACCGTTCCAGAAAAACGACCATCTTTAATCCACCATCGTCTAAGCCGCCGGTGATGCAGGCGTTAGGTGCTCAAATACATCCCATGAATATGATTCCATATGGCATAGAAAAACTTGGCTTCGGAAAATGGTTCCAGGATAAT
>JAFCZV010000007.1 GCA_019314155.1 Deltaproteobacteria bacterium | reverse complement strand
ATACCGTTCTGCAGATCAGATTTCCGAGGGCGTACAGTATATTTCTTTTTCGAGTTCTGATATTCGCGAACGGATCAGAACAGGGCGAAGCATACCGGAATGGGCAACGTTTCCTGAGGTTGCGGCGGAATTGAAAAAAGCATATCCGTCTCCTGACAAACAGGGCTTTACAGTATTTCTGACCGGACTTTCAGGTGCCGGGAAGTCGACCATTGCCAAGGTGCTGTATGCGCGTTTTCTGGAAATAGGCGATCGACCGGTTACCCTGCTGGACGGCGATATTGTGCGGCGGAATCTGTCGAGCCAGCTGAGTTTTTCAAAAGAACACAGAGATATCAATGTTCGACGCATCGGCTTTGTTTCCAGTGAAATCACCAAAAATCGAGGCATCGCCATTTGTGCGCCTATAGCACCCTATAATGCCACTCGATTGGAAATCAGGAACAACATAGAAACTTACGGCGGATTCTTTGAGATTCACGTATCCACGCCTCTGGAAGTATGGGAAAAAAGAGATCGTAAAGGGATGTATGCCAAGGCTCGGGCGGGTTTGATCAAGGGATTTACCGGCGTTGATGATCCCTATGAAATTCCAGAGACACCGGAACTGAGAATCGACACCACCGATCAGGCGCCTGATGAGGCTGCCCAGGAAATTCTGCTTCTGCTGGGTCAGAAAGGATATATTTAAATAACAATGAATCAATTAACGTATTACTTGTTGATAGCATTATTGGCTGCAAAGGACGCTGGCAGGGCTATTCTCGATGTATATAATCAAAATTTTGACATCTCCTATAAAGACGATCATTCGCCACTTACCCAAGCGGATCAGCGTTCCCATAGCATCATTGTTTCTCACCTATCAGACTTAACCGGTGAGCGCCTTCCGATTTTGAGTGAGGAAGGGAAAAGCTCCTCTTATAAGCAGAGACGCCGGTGGGAATATTTCTGGATGGTCGATCCTTTGGACGGCACCAAGGAATTTATCAAAAAAAATGATGAGTTTACGGTGAATATCGCCCAGATACATCAAAACAGGCCGATCCTCGGGGTGATTTATGTTCCGGTTAAGGATGTTTTATATTTTGCAGTTGAGGGACTGGGCGCATACCGGATGGATAGCAGTGACATTTTATCGTTAAGCACCGACCGACCCTTTAATAATGATCCGGCCGGCGTTTTGGAGACGATCCTGGATGGTTCCATTAAACTGCCGGATGATAAACATCGTTTTAAAAAAAAAGATTCACAAATAACCATCGTGGGCAGTCGTTCTCATGCTACAAATGAACTCAAAGCTTTTATTGAAACCATGCGAAAAAAACATGAACAGGTGGAGTTCATATCAGCCGGCAGCTCTTTAAAGCTGTGCCTGGTAGCTGAAGGGAGGGCAGATATTTATCCGAGGCTGGGACCAACCATGGAGTGGGATACGGCTGCCGGTCAGGTCATCGTGGAACAGGCCCAGGGGAGCGTCCTGAACTATGATATGGATGAACCCCTGCGGTACAATAAGAAAAACCTGTTGAACCCATGGTTTATCGCCAGAATCAATGATCCACCGTAATTCTTCAATCCATGGGTTACAATCGGGTTGCAAGCACAAAAAAAAAGGCTTGGATATGAACCCTAACCCCTTGATTTCATTGGTAGGCGGTACTGGGATTGAACCAGTGACTTCTACCGTGTGAAGGTAGCACTCTCCCGCTGAGTTAACCGCCCGTTATTATGGTTTGTCCACCTTCTCCTTTAACTCTTTACCGACCTTGAAGAAGGGTAATTTTTTGGAGGTTACATTAATCTGTTCGCCGGTTTTCGGGTTTCGTCCGACATACGGCTTGTAACTTTTTACGGAAAAACTGCCAAAACCCCTAATTTCAACCCGATCGCCCTTTGACAACGTTTTTTTTAATGCGTCGAAAAACGTGTCAACAACTTTTCCAGCGTCTTTTCTGCTGAGCTCCACTTTATCCTTGAGTGAGTTAATCAAGTCGGATCTGTTCATAAAAACTCCTTATTGAAAGATAAAACATCTAATTGTATTATTTACAATGACTTCAGCTTGCTGAAGGAAATTCATTATTTATATAGTGCGATATTAACTTTTAAGTCAAGTACTTTTTACCATATTCAAAACAGCATGTTATTCCATGTTTTCCAGAGATGCATCACCGAGTGTTGCGATTTCTTTGGGTGTTGGAAGGTCTTTTAAATCTTTAAGATCAAATAGCTCTAAAAATTGTTTTGTGGTGGCATAAATAATCGGCCTGCCGGGGATTTCCTTTCTCCCCAGGATCCGTATCAGTTTCCGTTCAAGCAGCATTCGAAGGATACCGCCACAGTTGACGCCACGGATGTGTTCTATATCGCTGCGTATAATCGGCTGTTTGTAAGCGATGATCGCCAGTGTTTCAAGGGCGGCCTTGCTCAGGCGCAGCGGCTTGGGTTGGATTAAACGTTTAATCCATTCCCTATATTCGGGACGGGTACGGATCTGGTATCCGCCGGCGACTTCCCGTAAAAGGAAACCGCCTTTTCGAGCTTCATATTCAGCTGCTAGCTCAGTGAGGGCGTTTTGTACCTCTTTTCTTCCTGGCTCGATGAGAATGCTTTTAACACGGTCGATTGTTAAGGGTTCCTCTGTCACCAGGAGGAGGCTTTCGATGATGTTCTTTATATCTTCCATCACAAGTAAAAAAGTCTGATAATACCGGTCCGTGTATTCTGAATAATGCGGACCAAGGAAAGTCTTACCATTTCAAGAATCGCGAGAAATGTCACTATAACTTCGCTTTGCTCAGCGTTTTTGGGAAAAAGTTCGTTAAAAGTTGTCGATTCCCGGGTTTCAAAAATTTCTACGATCTGAACGATTTTGTCCCTGACAGAAATCGTATCGGCGGTGATGTCTACCCGTTTGTGGGGGGATGTATTTTCAAGTATTTTTTGAAACGCATCGATAAGTTCAAACAATCCGACCTTTATGATTTCACCTTCATGATCCATCAGATGATTTTCCGGTCTCGGATTTCTGACAAAGGTGTCTTCTCCCAGAAGGCTCCTGGCGGCCAGTTTCTCGGCTGCTGATTTCATCCGCAAATACTCTTCGATGGGTTTGACGAGTTCCAAGCGGGGATCTTCTTCATCTTCTTCATGGGAAGGGAGAAGCATCCTGGATTTAATCTTCGCCAGAGTGGATGCCATCACAATAAAATCTCCGGCAATATTGATGTCCATTATCTTCAACCATTCGATGTATTCAAGATATTGTTTGGTTATCAAGGCAATGGGAATATCATATATGTCCATCTCATGCTTTTTGATAAGGTGAACTAAAAGGTCCATGGGACCTTCGAAGATATCGTCGATTTGTACCTTATAAATATCCTCTTGCATTTGATTATATCTTTATGGCCCCTCTAACCTCCGCCATGGTCTGATGGGCGACCCGCCGGGCTTTTTCACATCCGTCTGCGATGATGTCGTCTACGAGGGCCGGACGTGCTTCGTAATATTCTCTTTTTTCGCGCAAGGGCTCAAGGGCTTTGATGAGATTTTGAGCCATTATCTGCTTGCAATCCACACACCCGATTTCGGCGCTTCGACATTCTCGGTTTATTTTTTCGATGGTTTGGCTGTCGCTATAAAGCTTATGAAATTCAAAAACATTGCACACATCGGGATTCCCGGGGTCGCTTCTCCTTGCCCGGTTGATATCCGTCAACATTTTGGCGACTTTGGCGGTTATTTCATCGGGGCTGTCCGAAAGAAAAATCGCATTGTTATAACTTTTGCTCATTTTACGCCGGTCTATACCGAGAATTTTGGGGGTGTCGGTCAAAATCGACTTCGGTTCCGGAAAGATATCACCGTAGAAATGATTGAATCTTCTCGCTATTTCGCGCGTAATTTCAACATGTGGGATCTGGTCGACACCTACAGGGACACCATAGGCCTTATACATAATAATATCCGCTGCCTGGAGCACCGGATAGCCAAGGAAACCAAATGTGGAAAGGTCCTTGTTGCTGAGCTGGGCAATCTGATCTTTATAAGTGGGATTGCGCTCCAGCCACGGAACCGGTGTTATCATGGAAAGAATTAGAAACAGTTCGGCATGTTCTTTGATATGTGATTGGACAAAAAGCGTGCTTTTTTCAGGAGTTAGGCCCGCACTCAGCCAGTCAACAATCATATTCCGAACATATTCCGCTATCCGGCCGGTACTTTCATAATCACTGGTGAGTGCATGCCAGTCGGCAATAAAGAAAAAACAATCGTACGTTTCTTGCATTTCAACCCAGTTTGCAAGTGCGCCGTGCAAATTGCCAAGGTGAAGTGGTCCGGTAGGGCGCATTCCGCTTAATATACGTTTCTTTTTCGTCATATGGATTTTCCTGTACTACAGTGAAATAATATATTTAATTTAATTTCAAAAGCCTATTTCCCAAGTCCGTTTCTCTCAAGTCAGGATCATTGTTCGACGGCCTTTTCTGTTTTATCGCTATCTTCCAAGTAGAATATTGAACATCGGGGTTAAAAAAAACGATATTAACCTATCCAGAAGATTTGTTAGAAGCAAGAAAATAATTATGATCATGCCGAATCGTTCAATACGAGCAAGTTGCACCCTTAAAGCCGACGGCAGGCACATGGCAAGTATTTTGCTTCCGTCAAGGGGGGGAATTGGGATCAGATTGAATATACCAAGGACCAAATTAATAACCACACTATAAAAGAGCATATAATAAAGATCCATGATCAAGGGTTTTAAGATGGAAGGATACCATACCCATTGAAAATGAACCAATGTTTGAAAGAGAACTCCCGATAAAATCGCAAGGATGAAATTGGCCAGAACGCCGGCGGATGCAACATAAATGGTACCCTTTCGAAGGTCACGGAAATTGGAAAAATTTACCGGCACCGGTTTGGCATAACCAAAAATTATTGGAGAACCGGTTAATTTCAAAATGAGCGGCAGGATCAGCGATCCGAAAAAATCAAGATGTTTTATAGGATTGAGCGTCAGCCTGCCGGCCAGTCGGGCAGTATTGTCTCCCATTCGAAGCGCCACATAGCCGTGAGCCACCTCGTGAATAGTTACGGAGAATAGGAGTGGAACGATCATTACAACGATTTGATTCAGGTTTAAATTATCGATCATAATTTCTCACAAAAGACAGTTCATCACTGCGGGTTTTAAGACGACCGTTTAATTTGGCATCAAGGACAGCCTGCAGGATTTCACGGTAAATCGGTCCGGGTTCAAGGCCTATTTTTTTCAGGTCTCTGCCTTTAATAGACGTATTGATATGCCTCAGCTGGGTAAAATAATTGGAGATAGATCGTTTTGCAATTTCATTTTTCGTGGCTGCCATCATATAAAGGATCAACTCGATCTTAAAAACGGAAAGCCGATGGTAAATTGTACTGTTTTTTGCAGAGAGATCTCGTTCCAACCAAAAGATGCACTTGTCAGCCTCAAAGCGTTCTTTGCAGAAGATGGGCCTGTAACGAGGAGCAATTTCAATCCTCCGGCAAATTTCGCTGACCGTTTTGTTGTCGCAGGATCTGGTAAGTGCCAGAAAATATACCGCCCATTTCATATAGGGTTCTTCCAGAAAGAGCAAATCATGCCAAGATAATACCTTTTTGACCGAATTAAACAGAGAAATCGTTTTGTTGTTCAGGACCAGGGAGGAGTGGATCACACTCAGAAGATTATATTCATTCAGCCTTGTTATGGCGGCTAAAGGATTTTCTTCTTCAAGAATCTGACGGAGCTCGGCAAATACTCTCCTCCCGCTGAGTTTTTTAAAAAAGTCCATTTTTACGGCGTTTTCAATCAGGCCTGAAGTCAGTTTGCCGATGGAAAAACCGAAACGCTGTTCGAATCTGATGGCACGGAAAACCCGGGTTGGATCCTCAACAAAACTTAGATTGTGCAATACTCTAATGGCTTTCTCTTTGAGATCCTTCCGGGCTGAAAAAAAATCTATCAATACCCCGAACCGGTCGGGATTGAGCTGGATGGATAAGGTATTTACAGTGAAGTCTCGACGAAAAAGATCGAGTTTAATGGAACTCATTTCCACAGTAGGAAGGGCCGCCGGAAACTTGTAGTATTCCATTCTGGCCGAGGCCACATCGATTTTAAAACCGTCCGGGAAAATAATTACAGCAGTGCCGAACTTTTCATAGGAATGAATACGAGTATCGACCGTTTGAACATATTTTTTCGCAAATGCGATACCATCGCCTTCAATAACAATGTCTATGTCTTCATTGTTCCGATATAGAAACAGATCACGTACGAATCCACCGACGACATAAGCGCCACAACCAATCTCATCGGCCTTCTCTCCAATGGTTTTGAGGATATCAATAATGCGAGGCGATAGGCGTTCTTTCATAAATTTAACGATGTTTCTGGTCCTTGCGTGGCTGTGTTCCTTCAGCAAATCGGGTGAACCTGGATCGGTATGTTCGGATTGTTGCACCAAGATATTGAGTAGATCGGTACGGGTAATCACTCCGATAATTGTATCATTATCGATGACAGGCAGGAGGCGCTGTTTATTTTCGATAATTTTTTCTCGTATTTCCTGAAGCTCGGAGTCGCGTTCCACGGATGCAAATTCGGTTGTCATATATTCTTTCACCGGGATGTGGTCGAGTCCGTGAAACATAGCCTTTTCAATAATCTGGCGTGTTATAAAACCCACGAGGTTTTTCTTCCCGTCGTATTGCTGGGTAACCAGAAGCGCGTTGATATTATACCGTGTAAGAAGATCAGCCGCATCTTTACAGGGTACATCAGCATCGACTGTGATGGCCGGTGATGACATAAGGTCTTTTGCCCGGCTTCGAGATCTTACTTTTTTATAAAGAATCTCCAGAAGCTCGTGCTCAATCTGAGCCAGCGTTTTTCCCCGGATCGTGGTGGCAGCCGCAAATGTATGCCCTCCGCCGCCAAGGGGAGTGACCAGCGCTCCCACATCGACTTCCGGTATTCTGCTTCTGGCGACGATGTAGATTTTATCCCCCATGAGGGCAATGGAAAAAATCGCGTTAAGGTTTTCCATTTTAACCATTTTGTGAACCAGAAAGGCGAAATCGGACACATAATTGTCAGTGGTTACACTGGTAATTACAATTTCGATGCCGTTAATGTTATATCGGGTTGCGGCCTGAATCATGTCATTCAAAAGCCCGATCTGTTCCGGACTGATCTCTCTGGAGATTAAATTCGAAACGACGTTTAAATTAGCGCCTTTTGATAGTAAAAACGCTGCTGCAGTAAAATCTTTTTCGGTGGTGGAGGGAAATGTAAAGGAGCCGGTGTCTTCATATATACCCAGACACATGATAGTCGCTTCATCCGGTGAAATAGCGATCCCTTTTTGTTTAATGAGTTCAGTAAGTATGGTGACGGTGGCGCCGGTTAAATAATGAACCTCGTGATGTCCTTTTATATCATTTCCCATGGGGGGATGGTGATCGTAGATATGTATATCAACATCGGGCCTGTCCAATACCGCAGAAAGGTTTCCAATACGGTTTGCCTGCCGGGTATCCACAAGAACCAGTCGTTTAATGTTTTCAATGTCGATATCTTTAACGTCGGCGATGTTAAAGAGGTAGACCATCGATTTGATGAAGAAATTTCTCAAGTTTTTTTCCTGAGAACCGGGGAAAACCGCTATGGAGTCAGGATATAATTTCTGAGCTGCCAGCATGGAAGCCAAAGCATCAAAGTCGGCATTGATGTGGGTTGTAATGACGGTAAGGTCGTTTTTTTTATGTGCTTTGGTTTTCACCACCATATCGCTCTTTCGGATTTTATTTCCTGAAAATTTATAACGAATTTATCAAAATGTTACGTGTCTTTGAACACTAAGCATATGCATATATGGGTGAGTTTATCAAGCTGTATAATGTCTGGTTTTACAATAAACTCCGCAAATCAGTTGTTGTTTTGCTTCGTTTATGATACGACCTAATCGATTAATCCCATAGATATCAACCCGAATTGTTGATGACACTTTTTAGACAGGAATTCTCTGTAACCTTAGTAGTTTCAGTTTTGATATAAGCTCCGTATTGTATCCACCCAAAGGAGGAAGGATCATGCCGGTTTATTTATGGAAAGGAAAAGACAGACATAATAAGAACAAAAAGGGCGAGATAGAAGCTTCCACCGAAGAAGCTGTAAATTCGGAGCTGATCCGGCGTAAAATTACACCAACCAAGATCAAATTGAAACCCAAGGACATTTTTGAAAATGTTGCTTTTATGCAGCCTAAAGTCAAACAGGCCGATATCATAATTTTCTGCCGGCAGTTTTCTACCATGATCGATGCCGGACTTCCCATCATTCAATGCCTTGATATTCTATATGCCCAGAATGAAAACAAAACATTTAAAAAAATCCTCAAAGAAATAAAAGGGAGTGTGGAGAGCGGACAAACCTTTGCAGAAGCTTTAAAAAAGTATCCCAAACAATTTGATGATCTTTTTGTAAATATGATTGCAGCCGGTGAAGCCGGGGGTATCCTTGATTCGATTTTAAGAAGGTTGTCGGCGTATATGGAGAAAGCCGCAAAACTTAAAGCTAAAATAAAAGGGGGCATGACGTATCCCATTGTAACCATAATTATTGCTATTATTGTTATTGCCATCATCATGGTGTTTGTTATCCCAGTATTTGAAGAGATGTTCGAGGGCATGGGAGGTGCGCTTCCGGCTCCAACTCAAATTGTTGTCAACATGAGCCGCTTTATTAAATCCAACATCCTATATATTATCGGTTTCATTGGCGTATTAATCTTTGCAATACGGCGTTTTTATAAAACTGAAAAAGGACAGGTCTTGATGGATGATCTTTTCCTCAGGATGCCGTTGTTCGGACCATTAATCCGCAAAGCCGCTGTTTCCAAATTTACGCGCACCATGGGAACCATGCTTTCCAGTGGCGTTGCGATTTTAGATGCACTTGAAATTGTTGCTAAAACAGCAGGAAACAAAACCATTGAAAAAGCGGTGTACGAGACCCGATCAGCCATTGCGGAAGGCCGCACAATATCCGAGCCACTTTCTGAAAGCGGGGTTTTTCCGTCGATGGTATGCCAAATGATCGCAGTTGGTGAATCCACCGGGGCTCTCGATTCAATGTTAACAAAAATTGCCGACTTTTACGACGAAGAAGTCGATCAGGCAGTGGAGAATATGACTGCGTTAATAGAGCCGTTTATGCTTGTATTTTTGGGTGTGGTCATAGGCGGCCTTGTGGTTTCTATGTACCTGCCGATCTTCAAAATGGCATCGGCGCTGGAATGATAACGCGTTTAAAATATTCTGATAATTATGTGGAATTTTACCATAAAACCCGAAGATGATTTGCCTCATAAGCTTAAATGGCTAATCTTCTTTCGAATCCTATTTGCTTCGTTAATGCTGGGTTCCGCTGTTGTTGTTCAAGTCCGCGAAAGCCCGTTCCCTTTGACCAAATCGTTGATTGTTCTTTACGGGGTCATCGTCGGAATATTTTTGCTCTCAGTTTATTATGCCTTAATTTTTCGGTATGAAAAACTTAATCTGCTTTTCCCTTATATTCAGCTCGGAATCGATACATTTATTGTCACGGTAATCATTTTTATTACCGGTAGTTTCACGAGCGTTTTTTCTTTTCTATATCTGGTCGTCATTATCTATTCGAGTATGATCATTTACAGAAGAGGGAGCATGGTCATGGCGATTCTTTGCAGTGTTCAGTACGGTATTTTGATCAACCTTGAATATTATGGTATTATCAACCCTTTTTTTATAAAAGGGAGCAGCACCATTGGCAATTATGCCTCGAACACCGTGCTTTTCAAGGTCGTGATTGCCATGTTAGCGTGTTTTGCGGTGGCTTTTTTGAGCGGGTTGCTGTCGGAGCAGGTGAGAAGGACCGCAAAAGAGCTTTCGGTTATGGAGGATCGTGTAAAACGTGTCGAAAAGATGGCCTATATGGGTGAAATGGCTGCCGGTATCACCCATGAAATCAAGAACCCACTGGCCTCTCTGGCGGGATCGATTCAGATTTTAAGAAAAGAAATTCCCTATGATCCTGAACATGACAAGTTGATGCAGATTGTACTGCGTGAAACAGACCGATTAAATATGCTGGTCAGTAATTTTCTTTTGTTCGCAAAACCGCCGGTGGGTAAAATCGAGAAAATTGAGCTTGAAAACGCCTTGAAAGAGACGCTCAAGCTGTTTGAAAAAAACCAAGCGACCAGCAACAGAATTTCCATCAACATCGATCTTGTCCCCAATATCTGGGTTCAAATGGATCCGGTGCATCTACGTCAGGTGATGTGGAATCTACTTCTAAATGCGGCTGAGGCGATTGAGGGTGAAGGCTTCATCAACGTTAAAACTTATCCGCTTAGGCCCAATTATGCATGTGTTGAGGTTAGCGACAATGGCATCGGCATGACAAAAAAGCTAATACAATCGATTTTCGACCCTTTTTTTACCACAAAACCAACCGGAACAGGGCTTGGGCTCTCCATCGTTCACAGTATACTCGAGTCTTACAATTCCTGGCTTGATGTGGTGAGCAAGGTCGGTGAGGGAACAAAATTTACTTGGAAATTAAATCGGATAGGTACGAAAACTTGATCTTGACACTTATATGTAAATGGGTTAGCCAATCAAGTTTAACTTTTCAGAAGAAAATCGGGAATGAATCATGAACAAAAAACCCATAAAACTAATGCTCAACAACCTATAATCCACAACCTACTTTTTATTATGTCTTTTGAGTATCTCATCGGCGGCCGCTATCTCAGAGCCAAACAAAAAGAAACGTTTATTTCACTCATAACCATACTCTCCATTGCCGGGGTGACGGTGGGGGTTATGGCGTTGATAGTTGTTATTGCTGTAATGGCCGGCTTCGAGTCTGATCTCAAGCAGCGTATACTCGGGGTGGAATCACATATTGTGCTGATGCGACACGGCGGTTCCTTCTCCGACTATCGCAAAATATCTAAACAGATCGACACGCTGGACGGCGTAACGGCTGCCACACCGTTTATATACACTCAAATAATGCTACGATCGCCATTCGGGGTGTCGGGAGCCGTTTTAAGAGGTATAGACCCGGAATCCGCCGGAGGGGCAATAAAAATTCTGAAGGATTCCGGTTTGCAGAATTTGAAGCAGATCAAGGGACGGGGGAACGCCAAGTCCTTTGTTCCGGGAATTATCCTGGGTAAAGAGCTTGCCAGAAATTTGGGGGTCGTTAAGGACGATGCGGTCTATCTGATATCATCCCAGGGTATGATTTCACCTATAGGATACCTGCCGGCAATGAAGCGCTTCAAGGTTGCAGGGCTCTTTGAATCCGGCATGTACGAATATGATGGGTCTCTCGCTTATATCAATCTGAAAGACGCGCAGAAAATTTTACATATGGAAGGTATTGTGACCGGCATCGAAGTGCGTGTTAAAGATGTTTACGATGCAAGGAATATTGCGGAAAAGATCGTTTCAAATCTTGGATTTCCTTATTGGGCCAAAGACTGGATGCAAATGAACCACAATCTCTTTTCTGCACTTAAGCTGGAGAAAACGGTTATGTTTATAATTCTGGCTCTTATCGTGCTGGTGGCGGCGTTCAATATCGCAAGCACACTGATTATGATGGTGATGGGGAAAACCAAGGACATCGCCATATTAAAGGCCATGGGAGCCATGGACAGCAGCATCAGAAAGATTTTTATTTTTAATGGGATGATTATCGGTTCCGTGGGCACTACGCTGGGTGTATGTCTGGGTTGTATTATGTGTGAGTTGCTGGAAAAGTACAAGTTTATCGAACTCCCGGGAGATGTGTACTATATTTCGACGCTTCCGGTTCGACTAAATCCTATGGATGTTTTAATAATCGCTGCCGCTGCATTGATCATCTGTTTTGTGGCAACCCTCTATCCGGCGCGGCAGGCGTCAAAACTCAACCCTGTGGAGGCCATACGTTATGGTTAACGGTATGGGCGATGAAAAAAAGCTTCTTCCGGATCGGTTTTTGACGGTCAGAGATTTATGCAAGAGTTTCGACAACAGTGAGACCCGTATTGATATCTTAAAGGGCGTTAATCTTGATATGGATGCCGGCCAAACCTTGGCGATTGTTGGCGCATCCGGCATCGGAAAGTCTACGCTGCTTCATATCCTTGGCGCGCTGGATCGGCCCGATAGCGGGGTCTATTTTTTCAACGGTGATGATATTTTTGTTTTTGATCAAATCAGACTGGCCCAATTTCGAAACGATACTGTGGGCTTTGTATTTCAGTTTCACTACCTGCTTCCCGAATTTTCAGCCCTTGAAAATACGATGATGCCGGTACTGATTAAAGGGATGGGGAAGAAAGAAGCCAGAGAGATTGCGGAGGCGATGCTTGTCAGAGTAAATCTTAAGGACCGATTGAATTTCAGAGTCGGAAAGCTTTCAGGCGGTGAACAGCAACGGGTTGCCTTGGCGAGGGCTTTGGTTCTCAAACCTGCGATGCTTTTGGCTGATGAACCGACCGGCAATCTTGACAAGCGAAACAGCGAGCTCATTCACGATTTGCTTTTGGAGTTGAATGACGAGTTCGGCATGACATTAATCGTCGTAACTCACAATATGGAACTTGCATCCTACATGTCACACACCACGACGATTGCGGATGGTCAACTGGTTGAATTGTAGGGTTTAACTTTCGGATGACAAGACAAAAGGGGTATTTGAGAGGAGAAAAACCAGATTCATTGAATCTGAATGAGGCCAAATTGAAACAAAAGAACAAACTGCTCCGAGGATGGGAATTTAAGTATTGAAAAAATCAATGTTTAGAAAATTGAGTCTGTTTATTATCGCGGTATTGTGCTTTTGTCCGAAAACTGCCAGTCCCATGGAGAGTGTCAGGGTAATGGTATTACCATTTGAAATCCATGCGATTGGGGATCTTTCCTACTTGAAAGAAGAAATGTTGGCAGTAATAAAGAATCATCTCAAACAGGAAGGTGCTGCTATTTTAGCCCCGGGAACTATTCCTGATTTTACATCCGGAGAAACGACCGAGAGCTTTGGCCAAATTCGGAATCTCGGCATCAAAAACGGAGTTGATTATGTTGTCTGGGGCAGCTTTACCTTGATCGGACAACAGTTCAGCCTCGATGCAAAGATGATAGAATCTTTTGGAGAAGGTCCCCCCCGTGTCTTTATTAAAGAAGGTCAAGGCATAGAAAATTTGCCCGGCACCGTGAAACAACTCGCCCGCGATATGGGAATGAAACTCTTTAAGCGGGAAAAGGTGGCCAGTGTTATCATCGCCGATAACAAGCGAATTGAGGCTGATGCCATTAAAAGGGTTATTAAAACAAAACCTGGCGATATCTATCTTTCAAAAAGCCTTTCCGAGGACCTTAAAGCAGTATATGAAATGGGATATTTTGACGATATAAGGATTGAGGCCGAGGACACTCCTGCCGGGAAAAATATAATATTCAGAGTTAAAGAAAAACCGACCATACGAGTCATTCATATAAAAGGGAATAAGGTATATAAAGAGGAAAAGGTTAAGGAGAATTTGACGATTAAAACCGGATCGATTCTGAATATTCCTAAAATTCGTCGTAACGTCAACCGGATTGAAGAACTGTACAAAGAGAAAAATTATCATAATGTACAAATTGCCTACAAGATTCATCCCCTGGAACAAAATCAGGTTGACTTGGAGTTTAATATCGATGAGGGTGAAAAAGTTTTGATAGAAAGCATAATTTTTGAAGGGAACCATGCGTATACCGATAAGGAATTAAAAAAATATTTGAAGACCCAGGAAAAAGGGTTTCTTTCTTGGCTGACCTCATCCGGAGATCTTAAAAAGGAGGATCTTGAACAGGATGTCGCAATATTGTCGGCGTTTTATTATAACCATGGATACATACAGGCCAGAATCGGGGAACCTCGAGTTGAATACAAGGATAAATGGATCTATATTACCATAAAAATAGATGAAGGACCACAATTTAAGGTTGGAAAAGTCGACATTACGGGTGATCTTGTTTTGCCCCAAAATGAATTGATGAAAAACCTTAAAATCGCCCATGAGACATATTATAATCGTGAAACTGTTCGGAATGATGTGTTGGCCCTAACTGATCTTTATTCTGATGAGGGCTTTGCCTACGCCGATATAGCGCCCCGTATTGAAAAAGATTTTGATGAATTGAAAGTTAATATAACCTATGTTGTACAAAAGGGTAAACAGGTCTATTTTGAAAAAATAATTATCGGCGGCAATACTAAAACAAGGGATAAGGTTATCCGGCGAGAGCTTATGGTATATGAGCAAGAACTTTACAGCGGTCGAGCGTTAAAACGGAGCGTTCGAAACCTTCATCGCCTTAATTTTTTTGAAGACATAAAGATAAATACGGCCAAGGGAAGCGCTGATGACAGTATGATTTTAAAAATCGACGTTACTGAAAAGTCAACCGGCGCGATTTCATTTGGCGCAGGGTATAGCAGCCAGGAAAGTGTTTTTTTTACGGCGTCCATTAACCAGCAAAATCTGTTCGGGCGTGGACAGATTCTCTCGCTGGAGGGTCAGATAGGAGGGAGAACAACTACCTATAAATTGAGTTTTACGGAACCCTGGTTGTTTGATATTCCTTTGTCAGGGGGATTTGACCTGTATAACTGGGACACCGACTATGACACCTATGACAAGGCAAGTGTCGGGGGCGGTGTAAGGTTCAGCTATCCTATTTTTGATTTTACAAGGGGATATCTAAGATATAATTACGACGATGCCGACATAACAAATATATCTGAGTATGCTGCAAAATCGATCAAAGATCTGGAAGGCACCAATATAACGAGCAGTGTGTCCGCCACTATAGCTTACGACTCAAAAAACAGAAGTTTTAATCCTTCAGAAGGATCGAAGCACAGTATAACGGTTAAATATGCGGGCCTTGGGGGAAATATTGCTTTCACAAAATATGTTGCTGAGACCGGCTGGTATTTTCCGTTGTTTAAAGGAACCGTCGGTTTTTTACACGGCAAAGGCGGGTATGTGGAAGAAAATTCAGGCGGCACCTTACCGGATTATGAACGGTTTTATTTAGGTGGTATTAATTCCTTGCGTGGTTATGAATGGCGAGAAGTGCATGTTTTAGACGAAGACGGCAACGAAATTGGTGGAGACAAGTTCGTACAGTTTAATGTTGAATACATAATTCCGCTGTTAAAGGATCAAGGCCTTGTGGGTCTCCTCTTTTATGATACCGGCAATGTATACAACAACGGTGAGAGTATAGACCTGGGCAACTTGAGGAGTAGCGTCGGGTTTGGCTTCAGGTGGTATTCTCCCATGGGGCCTATCCGGATCGAGTACGGACACAAACTCGATGTTCAAGAAGGCGAAGATTCGGGTGGCCGCTGGGAATTTTCAATGGGTTCGGCATTTTGAGCAATGTATTCGCCAGAAAACCTGTTCTTTTTGTTAAATCCCAAATGTGTGTAAACAAAATTGAAAAATTCTACAACAAAATAAATTTACTATCTATTTGATGGGTTGTCTATATTTTGATGAACTCGTAAAAAGTCTGATTTTAATATCAATATTTCAGAAACAGGTAATTGGTCAATGATTGGACGATCTCTAAAGGGGGATAAAATGCGTACGGTTAAAACGGCTTTCATAGCAATAGTTGTTTGTTTTGGTTTCCTTGTTTCTTCTTCTTATGGGGCGGATGTTGCCAAAATTGGTGTCGTCGATTTTCAAAAAATTCTTGAGACATCCAATGCCGGGAAATTGGCAAGGGGTGAAATCAATGAGCAAGGAAGAAAGATGGAGGCAGATCTCAAGAAAAAGGGTGAAAAGATCGAAGAGGCTAAGAAGAAACTGGAGCGAGAAGCTCTGGTGATGAGCAATGAGATGCGGGCTGAGAAAGAACGTGAAATCAGAATCAGTATCAATGATTTTAAATCATTGCAGAAACAATATATGGCTAATTTCAAGGAACAAGAAAAAAAACTTGTTACCCGCATTCAGAAAGAGCTTCTAAAAATTGTTGCAAAGATTGGCAAAAAAGAAGGTTTTCTGCTTATCCTCGAAAAACGGGAAGCAGGGATAATATATTCGCCGGATACCATCGATATCAGCGATCGGGTGATCCAGGAATACAATGCAGTTTTTGCCCAGAAAACTAAAAAAACGGATAAAACAAATAAAAAACAATAATGATGAACTCGTAAAAAGTCTGATTTTGCTCGCTCCGCAAGCAATTTTGGGATTCATCTAAATTGCAAGAACTCGGGCTAACGCCCTCAAACAGCTTGCAATTTTTAACGCCAGACTCATCATGAATCTTTCTCCAAAATTGCTCGATGTCGCTCACAAAAGACTTTTTACTAAACCGTCAACAATTAGGGATTAGGTGAAATTTAAAATGGAACTGTCACTTGTCAAGATCGCCGAAATTGTTGAAGGAGAAATCAGCGGCAACACGAGTAAAAAGATTCGTGGCGCGGCATCTTTTGAAGAAGCAAATGGTGATGAAATAACATTTGCCGGCAATGCAAAATTCCTAAAAAGGATCGATGAAACCAGTGCCGGGGCTGTTATTGTCCCTCGGGATTTTCAAACCGCCACAAAAAACCTTGTAAAAGTGGATAATCCACAGCTTGCTTTTATCAAGGTTTTAAATCTTTTACATCCTGCTTCAAAACCCGCGCCCGGCATAAACTCAAGTGCATATGTCGGCAAAAAGTTCATGTGCGGAAAAGATGTGTCCATTGCTCCTTTTGTCGTGATCGGAGACAATGTTACCTTGGGCAATCGTGCTTTTGTCCATCCCAATGTCGTGATCGGTGACAACGTTTCCATGGGAGATGATGTTCAGATATACCCCAATGTGACAATCCTTGAGCGCTGCATAATCGGAAATCGAGTGACAATTCATGCCGGGACGGTGATCGGGAGTGATGGTTTCGGTTTTTCTCCGGAGGGTGGAAAGTATTACAAGATACCCCATACCGGTATTGTTCAGATCGATGACGACGTTGAAATTGGTGCCGGGAACACCATCGACAGGGCGACTTTTGGAAAAACCAGGATATGTCGAGGTGTCAAGACCGACAATCTGGTTCAAATTGCGCACAATGTGACCGTAGGTGAAGACACTATCCTGATTGCCCAAGTCGGTATTTCAGGAAGTGTAACCATTGGGAAAAATGCTATTTTGGCAGGTCAGGCCGGAATTGCGGGCCATCTGAACATTGGTGACAATGCCATCGTCGGTCCGAAAGCAGGTGTTGCCAAATCGGTTCCCGAAGGTCAGGTTGTATCGGGAGCAGTCGCGATGCCCCATAAAGTATGGCTGAAGGTCCAAAATGTTCTGCCAAAGCTTCCCGAGTTTATAAAAAAGATTTCCAAGATCGAGAAAAAATTAAATAAAATTGAGGAAACGTTGGAGTAAGGTAAGGAGCGTTTGGAAATGAATAAAAACATTGATATTTTGGAAATCATGAAGTCGTTGCCACACCGGTATCCGTTCATTATGATCGATCGAATACTTGAACTTGTGCCGGATGAGAAAATCGTTGCTCTTAAAAACGTCACCATCAACGAACCTTTTTTCCAGGGACATTTTCCGGGAAATCCAATTATGCCCGGCGTACTTATCATCGAAGCAATGGGTCA
>JAFCZV010000586.1 GCA_019314155.1 Deltaproteobacteria bacterium | reverse complement strand
CAGATTGCGGAATATGCAGAATTCATATCATTTGGGACCAATGACCTGACCCAGACAACCTTCGGAATATCCAGAGACGATGCCGAGGCAGGGTTTTTAATTGAATATATGGAAAAAGAAATTCTTCCGGAAAATCCTTTTGCCGTTATCGACCGGGATGGTGTGGGCATGCTGATGGAAATATCGGTTCAAAAGGGACGTTCCGTAAGACCCGGCTTGGAATGCGGAATCAGCGGTGAACACGGGGGAGATCCCGAATCCATTCAGTTGTGTCATGAACTGGGATTAACGTATGTGTCGTGCTCTCCATTCCGGATACCGGTTGCACGCCTTGCTGCCGCCCATGCCGCCCTGCGTGATAAGAAATCCGGGAAATAGCCGGAATCGAATTGATGATAATCACGAAAGCACGAAATAACATTCTAATTTTCGTGTTTTCGTGATGGAGGGTTTGTATCATGGCACTTTTTCTGGTTCAACACGGCAAGAGTTTGCCCAAGGAAAAAGACCCAAACAAAGGTCTTTCTGAAGGGGGAATCCATGAAACCGAACGCATCGCACAGGTCGCCAAAGGGTATGGGGTTCATGTATCCGGCATCGCACACAGCGGCAAGACCCGGGCCCGTCAGACCGCCGATATTTTCGCATCTGCCCTGAGACCCGAAGGTGGCCTTCAAGAAATCAGCGGACTGAATCCTCTGGATGACGTCGCATCTGCCCTGAGACCCGAAGGTGGCCTTCAAGAAATCAGCGGACTGAATCCTCTGGATGACGTCACAGCGATTGCCATAGACAGCACAGAAGATCGAATGCTTGTGGGGCATTTGCCCTTTATGGAAAGGTTGACCGCTTATCTTATCACGGGATCCATCGAGCGGCCGGTATTTAAATTTCAAAACAGCGGTATCGTGTGCCTGAACAAAGCCCCGGACACCAAGTCCTGGGTGATCAAATGGGCGCTTATGCCCCATATCGGCTGAGAATCGGGCTGAATCTTTTTCTACTTAAATGGGTGGTCGGTGTTTTCTCTGGAATAATGTACCTGCAGTTGCGGCACGGCCAGGACGATTCCTTCGTGGTCGAAGCGTAGTTTAGTCTTTTCAAGCAGCTCGCGCGTAACGATAAATGCTTTTACGTTTTTTACCCATCCACGCCCCTGCAACTCCATGTAGCCTTTTTCAAGGCTCATTAAATATACGACGGGTCGCGGTTTGGCCAACACCCGGGGATCCTCAATCATTATCGTTTCGAGTACCTGTTTGGCCTTCATGAGATCTTGATCGTATTTGATATTTACTTTCACTGTAAATCTTCTACTGGGTGTAAAATGATAATTGATAATGTCTTCATTGAGGATCTTCCGGTTGGGAACAAATACTGTTTTGCCGTCAAAAGTTCGCAGCCGTGTGTTCAACACTGTGGTGGCCTCAACCACTCCCAGAAGCTCTCCGGCTTTAACCGTATTGCCGACCTTGAAAGGGAGTGTCGGAATGAGAGGGCGGAACACGGCGATTACGCCAGCAGCAGCTAGGGTGATAATGGTTAATATTTGGAGAACAGGTCTGGGGGGCAAACCGACCTCGATCGAGGCCATGATTGCCACGATAGCGAGAATTATAAGGCAAATGATATTACGAACGACGGATGCTCGGGCATGGCTCAGGGTCAATTTGCTTAGCCCTCGCTTTAAACCCTGGTTTATCCATTTGATTACAATGAGTCCAACGACCACAAGCGCCAATGCGATTATAATATCTCGCCCATGTTGCGCCATTATGTGCCCAATTTCTTTAATTTTACCGAATTCATTCCCCATTTTTAAATTCCTCGGATGGCTTCAAATACATCCAAAAGCCGCACGGCGACGATTTTTTCGCCATTGAGACACCCCTTCGGTGTCTTTTATTTTCCCCGTGCAGCCTTGTCCACGGTTTCACGCAGTTCTTTTGACCCATGGTTGTTGACAGAACGCTTCACAAGAATGTCCACAGGTGTCACTGCTTTTCCATAGTAGGCTTTGTTCCATTTGTCCTTTGTCGAGATGACAGCGCCATCCAGGGCGATTCCGGCAAAAGCGCCTTTGGATCGCGAAAAGGAAAAAATGTCGGCCATGACATTCGATTTGGCACCTCCGCCCACCGGCCCGACGGCGATGGAAGTATCTCCCCCGAGCTTGAAAGAAGATGTGAGCAACTTGTCCACTGCCTTTTGGGTCCTCACCATCAT
>JAFCZV010000157.1 GCA_019314155.1 Deltaproteobacteria bacterium | reverse complement strand
GAGCATCGACGCCCAAAGAAGGCAATATTATGGCCACTGAAGAAGGCATTGTATTTAAAATCGATTCCCAAACAGCATGGGTGAAAACCATTAAAACCAGTTCATGTAAGACGTGTGCTGCAAGGAGTTCTTGCCACAGCTTGGGGGGCGGTAAGGAAATGGAGGTGGAAGCAATTAATCGTGCAGGCGCGAAAGTGGGTCAGAAGGTGGTGCTTAGCTTCGACACATCCCCGTTGCTAAAAGCCACGTTCATGCTTTACGTGTTTCCGATTATCGCCATGGTCGTCGGCGCTTTTATCGGTCAGAAGATGGCCACTTTTTTGAATTTCGACGCGTCCATGCTGTCTGCAATTATGGGGTTTTCATTTTTTGGGCTCACAATTTTATTCGTTAAATCAAGGGGAAACAAGCTGGCCAAAAAAGAGGAATACCAGCCGAAAATCATCAGAATTATCAAGCAGTCCTAACCGGCTTATTCTATCGAAGATTGAGTCATCCTTCAATAGGACTTCGGCAAGTTCAGTCAAGTTGTTGCGGGATATGAATTTACCCTGTTGAAATCTCCGAAATTCAACCGGGCGGTCTGTTTCAGTTCAATTCGTTAACCGTCTTCTTGGACATCCTTAAACGTCAAAGCACCCACCGGACATATTTTTACACAGGCATCACATTTTTCACAGGTCAGCGACGACGCTCCTGTTTCACCATAAGCGCTGATTACGGTATCAAACCCCCGTTGGGCAAAGGTCCAAACAGATTGACCATGCTGTCTCCGGCAAATGTGCACACATTTGCCGCACAAAACACATCGATTCGGATAGTGGTTTATAAAAGGGTGATTCCGGTCGATTTCTGTCTCTTGAAGATATCGTTCAAGGCCCTTGGGCTTTAAGCCGACCTTTAGAAATTTGGCGATGCGCTGGAGTTCGCATTTTTTATTGGCCGGACAATGCTTACAATCCACATGATGAACCGAAAGGAGGAGTCGAAGGGCTGTTCGTTGCAACTGCCTCACCGCCGGAGTGTCGGTTTTGACATCCATGTCATCTTTGACGTTAACCGTGCATGACGTTATCGGCTGTTTTTCGCCTTCGATTTCAACAAAGCACATCCTGCAGGACGCCGAAGGATCTTCCATGCTTTCCAGAAAACAAAGGTTGGGAATATAGATGTCGTTGTCGAGACAGCCCTGAAGTAAGGTCGTCCCTTGCTTGGTTTCGATCTCCTTACCATCCACCCGGAGTTTCGGCATGTCTTATCGTCCTTCTTCTTTTTTATCCGGAATCTTCTCTATAAAAGGAACCAGATTCGGAGGAGATACCTTTCTGACCGCATCATACTCCGGCGGACAGGCCACCAGGCACTCGCCACATTTTACGCAAAGTTCCTGGTCAACCCCTTTCTTGCGGTTACTGGTGGTAAATACCGCGTCAACCGGACAGCACGTGGCACAGGCATCGCATCCCCGGGCGCACAGGTCCAAATCGAAATAAAAAGCGGTCAACGCCCGGCACATCAAGGCAGGGCACCGCTTTTCTTTGACATGGGCCTCGTATTCCTCTCTGAAATATTTGAGTGAAGTGAGCACCGGATTCGGGGCGGTTTTACCCAAACCACACAGTGACCCGGCTTTTATGTCCCGGCTCAAGGTTTCCAACAGCTCCAGGTCACCGTCAAGGCCTTCCCCTTTTGTTAATCGTTGGAGTATTTTAAGAAGGTGGTAGGTCCCGATCCTGCAAAAGGTGCATTTCCCGCAAGATTCCTTTTGGGTGAAATCGAGGAAATACCGGGCAACTTCCACCATGCAGGTATCTTCATCCATCACCACCATGCCGCCCGATCCCATCATCGCGCCGGCTTCGGTCAGAGAATCGAAATCGATGGGGGTATCCAAGAAATCTTCATTCAGGCATCCGCCGGAAGGTCCACCGATCTGAACAGCCTTGAATTTCTTTTTATTGGGAATTCCACCGCAGATATCAAATATAAGGCTTCGCAGCGATACGCCCATGGGAATTTCCACCAAACCCGCATGCACCACATTCCCCACGATGGAGAAAATCGCAGTGCCCGGGCTGTTTTCGGTCCCGATGTCTCGGTACCAGGCCGCACCATTATCCAGTATGGGCGGCACGGAGGCCAGGGTCTTCACATTGTTGATGATCGTCGGCGTGTTCCACAGTCCTTTTTGAACCGGGTAAGGCGGACGGTGCCGGGGCATGCCTCTATACCCTTCGATGGATCGAATCAGGGCTGTTTCCTCACCACAAACAAAGGCACCGGATCCTTGGAACACATTAATTTCCAGATCGAACCCGCCGCCCAGAATCCCTTTGCCCAAAAGTCCCAGTTCTTCTGCCTGCCCAATGGCTTTTGTGACGATATTGACGGCCAGAGGATATTCCGATCTGACATACACCACGGCTTTATGAGCGCCCACTGCATACGCGCAGATAGCCATGCCTTCAATGACCTGATGCGGATTACTTTCCAGAATGGTTCTGTCCATGTATGCGCCGGGGTCCCCTTCATCTGCGTTGCAGATAACGATTTTTTCCTGCGCTGCGGTATTTCTTGCCAGTTTCCACTTTCGGAATGCTCGACCTCGTTGATAATCTCATCCGGGGAGAGCTGTAAAGCTTTTGCAAGGGTGGAATACCCGCCTTCAGCAATGTAGTCATAGATATCTTCAGGATTAATATGCCCACATTTTTCCATAACGATCCGTTTTTCCTGATTGAACCGTGGAAACTCCATGACCGAAGGAATCAGCTCGTTTTCTATAGTGGCACCGAGTATGTGTTCAAAACGGGGGTCCCCTTCTCCCAAAAAAAGTTTTACCAGCATTTGGGCTTTGCCTGCGGTAACTTCGGGATAGAAAATGGGCGGGAATCCGGAATCTGGATGATCTATGATAACCACCGGCTCTGCATAACAATGGCCGATACAGCCTACCGGATGAATTATGGCTTCCACATTACGTTCAGCGAGAATCTCTTCGAATGCCTTTTTAGTTTCAAGAGCCCCTGAGGCGATACCGCATGTCGCCATACCAATGTGAATTTTGGGAACCGGCGCCTCCGTGAACGCTTTCCGGCGTCTCTTGGCCTCTTCAAGAATAGCACTGAATTTCTGATCTATTTTTTCATTCTTGGCCGGATTCATTTTTTTGTTTTTCTCTTTCTGCCATCTCTTTTTCTATTGCAATCCGCAAGATAAGTCCTTCCACCTTGCTAGGGGCCATATGGGCATGAACGGTCTCGCCAATAATGGCTACGGGAGCCAGCGCGCAGCATCCCACACAGGCGACCCTTTCAATGCTGAACTCTCGGTCCGGTGTGGTTTCACCCTCGGAAATTTCAAGCTTGCGTTCAAAATTTTCGAGTATAATATCGCCCGCCCGGACATGACAGGCCGTCCCCAGGCACACTTTGATCGGATGTTTGCCAGGCGGATGAAATCTGAACTGATTATAGAAGGTTGCAACGCCATAAACTTCAGATTCCGGAATTTCTAGGTGTTCTGCCGCCATTTTTAGGGATTCACGGGGGAGATAGGCAAGTTCTTTCTGGATCATCTGAAGGATGGGGATAAGATTTCTTCTTTGCTTTTTTATCGTTGTAAGCTTCGAGGCAATATTTTCTAGTGCATGTTTGCCTTCAACTGTTAATTCTATATGCATATCGCAACTTTCCTCTCAGAAGAGCCATTTCCATTATTCTGCTAACCATCTTTTATTTATATTAATTTTGCCGAACCCGCTTAAATGAGAGAAATCAAAAAAACCAACTTTTATTATATTGTAAAAATAAAAATGTCAAATGATAAGGGTTGATGTCAAGACTATACGCTTGACAATTTTATTGAAATTGTCAGAGTATTATAAGTAAAAAACTAAAAGAGGTCTAATATGAAACCTTCAGAAATGGAACATGCTTTGGGAAGCTGCGAGTTTTTCAAATTGCTGGGGAAAAGCGAAATATCTGAAATCGCCAAACTCTGCCAGACAATGCACTATAAAAGTGGTGAATATGTTTTTCAACAAGGAGATTATGGGGAGCATATCTACGTTATTGCCCAAGGCCGTATACACCTGGAAAGATCTGTGGATTTGGGAGCACAGAAGGGGAATGTCGTCATCGAAACCCTTGGTAGGGGAAGAGTTCTCGGCTGCTGGTCCACCCTGCTGAACATGCCCCACATCCTCATGTCTTCGGCCGTTTGTCAGAAACTGACACACATCGTAACTCTGAGGGGCGCTGATTTGAGAAAGATGATGATCGGCAACACCGAACTTGGATTTAATATCATGGAAAGACTCTGTTATTTACTTCGAGACAGATTACAGGCCGCATACGGCGCTATGGAGAAAATATAGAATCATGAACAAGCATAAAATATTATTTCTGCCCCACAATATAGAAATAACCGTTACGCATGGAGAAAACCTTATCCGTGCCGCCATGGAAGCAGGTGTTCATATTAATGCATCTTGTGGTGGGGAAGGTGTATGCGGAAAGTGCAGGGTTATTATCGAAAAAGGGGACGTTGAAGGGGGGATATCGGAAAAACTGAGCACAGAAGACCTGAACAAAGGGTATCGCCAGGCCTGTCTGGCCGTTGTTAAAAGCGATCTTGTGGTACGCATCCCCATAGAGTCAGAAGTTGATGCAGGGGTTCTTAATCTGCAGACAACGCCGCGAAGGAAGGCTCGGATCTGGGAAATGAATCTCGAAGATCTAAAGGATAAAGGGCTTTTCATCCCGCCGGTGGAAAAGAAATACCTCCAAGTTCCAGAGCCGACGTTACAGGATAACCTGCCGGATGTAACTAGACTCGTCTCTTTTTTGAAAGCTAAATACGACGAACACCGTCTGGTGGTTCGGCTTCCCGTTATCCGGAAAATTCCAGACATCTTGAGAAAAGACGGCTTCAGAGTTACCGCTACCCTTGCCCGACCGGTCCAATCCGGGAGAAAGACGCACATCATAAATGTTCAGCCCGGGGATACCACCGATCGGAATTATGCCATTGCCGTGGATATAGGGACAACAACCATCTACGGGCAGTTGATTGACCTTAAAACGGGCGATGTGCTGGCCCAGTTTGGTGAGTACAACGGACAGATCAGTTATGGTGAAGACGTCATCAGCAGAATCATTTATGCGGATAAACCGGAAGGCCTCGAAAAGCTTCACGAGGTGGTTATTAATACCATCAACAAGTTAATCAAGAAGATGGTCAAACGAGCCCGAATCAATCTTGATGAAATTTCCACCATTACCATGGCAGGCAATACAACAATGACCCAGCTTATGCTGAAGGTCAACCCCAAATATATAAGGCTTTCACCTTATGTGCCGGCCTCAACCCTTTATCCCCCCATCAATGCAATTGAACTGGGCCTTGCTCTTGGAGACCATGTCACCGCTTTGGTATACCCGGCGGTTTCAAGTTATGTCGGCGGCGACATTGTGGCCGGCGTTATGGGGTCGGGAATGTATCGCACCGAAGAACTGACACTTTTCATGGATATCGGAACCAATGCAGAGATTGTCATTGGCAATAAAGATTGGCTTGCCTGTGCATCCTGTTCCGCCGGTCCGGCATTTGAAGGCGGTGGTGTTAAGTTTGGGATGCGGGCCGCCAAGGGAGCCATTGAAGATTTTTCCATGGATCCCGTAACATTTGAACCCATGAATATTACCATCGGTAATGTCAGGCCAAAAGGTATCTGCGGTTCGGGACTGATCATCATTGCAGCGACAATGTTTGAAATGGGTGTTATCGATAACCAGGGCAAATTCAACCGGGACCTCGATACACCCCGAATTCGGGAAACCGATGGTATTTTTGAGTACGTCCTTGCCTGGAAAGATGAAACCGAGATCGGCAGAGATATTGCCTTAACTGAACCGGACCTTGACAATCTCATACGCGCCAAAGGTGCGATTTACAGCGGTTGCATGACCCTCCTGGAAGAAGTGGGTCTAACGATGCAGGATATTGACCGCATTTATTTGGCAGGGGGATTTGGAAGTTATGTGGACCTGGAAAAGGCCATGGTTATCGGTCTGTTGCCTGAAATAAACCCGAATAGAATTCGGTTTATCGGCAACGGGTCTTTAATGGGGGCAAAAATGAGTTCTCTGACCAACCGCATCAGAAAAGATGTTGTGGAGGTAACCAAGAGGATGACAAATTTCGAGTTGTCGGAAACACCCTCTTTTATGGATCATTACGTGGCCGCTCTTTTTCTGCCACATACCGACATGGATCAGTTTCCCAAACTCAAAGGACGTTTTGAAGCCCGTAAGGCTCTGAAAACAAACTAAAACCCATACATCACCTGCGATCCATCACCTGAGAGCCTTTCAGAACTACCCCCCCTGTCATGGCAATAAGGCTGCTGATCATAAACATTTTAAATGTCCCAAAAATTTCAAAAAAATAGCCGCTCACGAAAAGTCCAACCATTAGGCCGAGCCCATAGGTTACCGCGTTATTTATCGACTGCCCCAGCGTCTTGGTTCCATCGGGTGATAATGAATCAACATATAAAATACTTGCCACATGAAACGTTCCATATGTAACAGCATGAAGAATTTGTAAAAACAGGATCGGCGCTGGTGATGTGGCAAAAAAGAGCCCAAACCATCTTAATGCCGCCACCATGAATGAAAAGACTAAAACATTATCGATGGAAAAACGTTTGAAGATCATATCCGATTTTATCATCACAACAATTTCGGCAATGGATGCCAGTGCCCATGAAATTCCGATAAATGTTTTTCCGTATCCCAGATTTTCAAGATGGATCGAATAAAAACCGTAGTATGTTCCATGACTCGCCAGCATTAAAAACGCACAGAACAGAAACACCACCACACGTCTTTTTAAAAGAACTTTAACTTTCGAAGAAAAAGAGGTTTGCTTCTTGATCTGAATATCGGGGATTTTAAAGGAAATCAGTGCCTGTAACAGAGACCCGCAGAAAATAAGTATGAGAATTATTCTGATGGAATAAAGGTCTATAATCCACCCCAGCAAAATGACAGTAATGATAAAAGCGATGGAGCCCCATCCCCTGATCGTCCCGTAGCGTTTCTTTTTTGCGCCCAATACGTCCATGGTAAAGGCTTCGAGAAAGGAAATGATTGGTGCGTAAAATATACCATAAAAAACGGTAATAAAAAGCATGGGCCAAAAAGCAGTGGTGAAGAAGTAAAAACCCCATATTGCGACACTGATAAAGTTACATAATATATATATCGATCTTCTAATCTGAAAACGGTCAGCCAAGAGTCCCCAGGCCAGTGAGAATAAAATTAATGCCACGGACCTGACGGCTGACAGCGTTCCGATTTCAAACCCGCTAAAATCGAGATGATAGCAGTATAAATTAAAATAGGGTAAAAAAATGCCCATGACGCCAAAGTACAAAAAGTACTGTGAGCCGATGATAAACTTAAATGAATTTTTAAAATATCGATTCATGGGTTTTTAATATTTCATTTGCAGACAAAATACAATTTTTATCTATAAACAGAATACACGCTTCTCGGGATTGACTGACAAGATTCAGGACTTTTCTTTACAAACACTAAGTTAGGTGTTAATATTTGTATATTGAAGTTCCCTGAAGCCCCGCCAGACGGGATGAATTGACGCATCAATATGTGATATTTTTGAACGAACCCTTAGCGCCCAGGAGCTTTAAAATGGATTATATTAAAATACGATTCACTGACGGTTTTGACCATCTCGATTCCAGGTTCGAAAAAACAGTTGAGGATCTCTTTAGATCGATAAATCCCATGTTTACGATTGCTGAGCGGACCTGGAAGCCTCAAATGGATATTTATGAAACCCCGGACGAAATAATTAT
>JAFCZV010000156.1 GCA_019314155.1 Deltaproteobacteria bacterium | reverse complement strand
ATCGTTTTCTTATTTAACTTCTTTTAACCCATACTGTGACAAGAGGACTCAAGCATGCCTCGTAACGAATATTTGATGGAAAACGATGCAGAAACCCTTCGTCTGGACTTGAAAACAGACGGTAAGAAGGTCGAAAATCAGGCCCTATGGGCCGGTATACAACCGGGCATGCGTGTTGCCGATTTGGGATTTGGTTCCGGAAAAACCACCATTTATCTGCACAAACTCGTTCAACCGAAGGGTGAAGTCGTCGGTGTCGATATTGCTGAAGACAGAATCAAATACGCCGAAAAGCACTACGATAGAGACGGAATCGAATACATATGCAGAGATATATGCGAACCTTTAGAAGATCTGGGACTGTTTGATTTTATTTGGGTCCGCTTCGTTCTTGAATACCACAAATCCAAAAGTTTCGACATCGTCAAAAACATATCCCGCATTCTTAAACCCGGAGGAATTCTCTGCCTTATCGATCTGGATTACAACTGCCTGAACCACTTCGGGCTCTCTGAAAGGCTAGAAAGAACATTTTACGGATTAACCAAAGCCTTGGAAAAAAATACCGACTTCGACCCCTATGTGGGGATAAAACTTTATTCTTTTCTTTATGACCTCGGCTACCATGATATCGACGTGACCATGGCTCCCCATCACCTGATTTTTGGAGAATTGAATGAAATTGACGGCTTTAACTGGACAAAAAAGCTGGAAGTTGCCGTAAAAAAATTAGGATATGAGTTTAAAGAATACAAAGGGGGGTATGAAGAGTTTTTTGAGGAATTTATGCGTTTTTTTTCCGATCCCAGGCGGTTCACCTATACCCCGGTACTATGCTGCAGGGGAAATAAGCCCACAACCTGACTTACTAATGGGGTTAAAAGCCACTCGCCGTTGAAGTTCAGGAACTGATACCTCTAAACAAGCTTTTTAGACACCTGAAATAATGATCTCCGTACTGCGTATTTAAGACCCACATTTGATACAGTTTTTCATACGGTATGGATCGGGTTTCCGCAAAGCTTACCGGATAAATAAGTACGGGTATCTCATCCTGCTCGAATCTTGCGGAAAGATGAGAAAGCGTCAAGTAAAGAATATCCTTTGAAAGGCCGGTCGAATCCAGGACAAAAACCTTGATACAGTTGGTAAGATCAGACATGTTCAAACCCAAATCTGAGATATTAACCATGCAAACCGCCTTGAGATCAACGTCATTTTTCAGCGAAAATAGATACTTTTCCCTTTTCAAGCCGGACTTTTGAAACTCTTTGGACAGGTCCCCACCGCCAACCGTGCCGGGCTTTATGTCCAGGGCATCCAGCATGAGGCCTCCAGACTCATTCTCATAAAACTTCTCAAACTCAACTAAATCCTCGGGTTCGGTTTTAACGAGTCTCCACGGTTCAGGAAAACGCAATTCACTATTGGATACTTTCTGATAATGGGAATAGGTAAACGTATCCAGAGAGGAGACTTTTGGGTCCTTAATTTCTCTTGCCACCCCGCCAAAGACATGGTTGGGAAATTTGTTTTCGGGCCTGAAATAGCAGAAAAGATAATCCATATGTAGAGAATATAGACCATGGGACGCGTTGGAAAAACGACCGATCTGGTCCAGCACAGCAACACCGCTCCTTTTTATGCCCGGGCCGCGAGCAGCATGATGATGAATTAACCATGCGTTTTCATAAAAACGAACCATGGCCACATGGCCCTGGATCCGTCCCTTTTCCTGACAAATGAAATGCCGGGCAATCTTCGGATTCCGGGTATACAGTTTTTCGTAAGTCTCTTTGATTTTTTCCTTGTTGGCCTCAATAAAAGCATATTTTTTCGGATAGATAAAACCGGATTCAAAAAAGAAATTCCAGAGGTCGTCCATATCGACCTTGTTGCAGATATAAGAATGACCGTCTTTGGCCTGATGAAGTAATGCCAATAGTCTGCCGTGGTCTTCAATATCCATATCCAGGATGGCCAGGCCGCATTTCACCCAACTGCTGTTTTCTTCTTCCATAATTTTTCGATAAACAGCCTGGGCTTTACATTTAATATTGAAAATGTTTGCAAAATTCAGTTCCAAATCAGGTATGATCATGCCGGGTAAAAGCACGGCATTGTTTATGTCTTCTTCCACCGAAAAGCCGGAACCGGACAAATCAATAACCTTCAGATTATTCATCTTTTCCGTAAATTGATGTCTGAAGATGATGTTTGGAGATGGAACCAGTTTAAGGCGATGGCTTCTGAATTCTTTGGGTTTAAACCTCCGAATCTGATAGTTCACCGGTTCGAGAACATAGCTTCTCGTTTTATTGCCATCAGACTGCTTGATCACTCTGCATTCCCCTGAATAGAGCATCTCATTTTCACCGGAAAAATTGAGGTTTACCGGGGATTCAGGATCGATCCATTGAAATGTCTGGGGGGGTTTTGCAGTGACTTCAACACGGAAGGCGGCCGTGCTGAAATCCATGAGAACCCCATTAAAAAGAGCGCTGTTCTGAATCAGCTGGACCTTTACGCCTTTGCAGGAATGCCGTTTCAGTTTCCGGGGGCTGACCTCCCGACACGTCTCGGGAAGAATAAGGCGGATCCCCTCATGGTCGATGCTGATCTCGTTGGATTTTAATAACAATGCGTTTTGGCCGTCGGGAATGAGAATGTCCTGGAATTTATAGGACCTTAGCTGTCGATCGATTTTATCGGTTTCGATCCAGAGACACCTTAACTCGCCTCCTAAACAAGGCAGCGGTTTGGCTCGGTGAGAACACGTATATCCGTATTTGGCATGTCTAAAATTTACAAGGATGTTGCCGTCTTGGAAATTAATGTAATTCAGTTTATTAATTATATGCTTTTTGGGGACCTCTTTACCTTTTATGGAGCGTTCGCCTTCTGAACTTTTAGAATTTAATTTAATAATTTTGCTTTCGTGATCCATAATCCTGATTTAGTAAGGTGTTAGCCGGGTTAGATATATACGATCCTTTTGACAAGTCTACGCACTCGTGAGTTATTTCGACATACCTAATTCGGGTTGTCCAGGGTGCAGATACGACGCCGATTATTGATTATTGTGCTTTTTGATGTTTGATTTTAACAAACCAAATGTTGTGTGTCAAGAACTAGCAAACAACAATATGTAGTAGTACCCCTCGGTCAATTCATGGGAAAATATCCATCTGTGAATGCAAAATTCATGGCAATCTAGAGGTATCCCCACATACCCCATCATCCATCGTCCCTTAAGAAGCAAAAGCCATGCCGAAGCATAAATGCTTTATAATATATAAATTACAATTATTTATAAATTTATCCCAAAGATGCTTTTGGGGAATAGGCAAAAAAGTTCACAAAAACTGTGCAATTTATTTCACACCTATTTCAAGATCCTACAATCAACCTGTTTTTTTATAATTGACTAAATTCCAGATTCCGGTAAGAATAGTGGATCTCTAATAGACTTTTCACGTTTAACTTTTTGCTTTTTACGAAACTATCAAGAATAAACGATTATACTCGCCGTGAACGCTTATCAAAAGGAGGTTAAGCCATGTCTGGAAACCAAACTGTTTCTTCAAAGGATTTTGAAGAAGCATTAAAAATCGGCCGCCCACCTAACGTGGCAAAACTTTTCCCAAATTCAAAGGCCCTGATCGTCAGTGGAAAGTTTATTGATCGTGCAATGCTCCAAAAGGGTAAAGCCATCGCCATGGCTGCCAACGGTCGAAACAATTTTGTTATCCGGGGCGCGCTCCAGGCCGCCCAGAAAGCAAATGCCGCCATTATCATAGAAATCGCCAGATCCGAAGGTGGCGCCGGTGCATATTGTGCGGTCAATTACTGGAACATTGCACGGCAGGTGGACGCCGTATGCAACGAACTGGGAATCACAGTCCCGGTGGCCATTCACGCAGACCATTATGGAATCAAGAACGAACAGGATGTCCCTGATGCCAAAATTGAGATTCCAACGCTGTTTGAGGCAGGAATGACCTCCATTGCCATCGATGCATCCCATCTGCCCGATGATCAGAATCTGATGGCGAACCTGGAACTGAACCCCTTTGTTCCTGTTTGGGCCGGTCTTGAAACCGAAGTTGGTGAAATTAAAGGAAAAGAGGGGCTCTCAACCGTGGAAGAAGCTTTGCTTCTGATACAGGGTTTAAACGCGCACGATATTTTCCCGGATTGGATTGCTTTAAACAACGGAACAACCCACGGTATCGAGGCCAGCGGTCAGGGGATACAGATCGATTTAACCGCAGAAATTCACCAGACTCTGGCAAAATATCAGATTTCCGGCGCCCAGCACGGCACATCCGGAAACAGCTCCGACAGGTTGCGAGAAATAGCGGCTAAAACCCGGACAACCAAAGCAAATGTTGCCACCGCTCTGCAAATGATCTCCTGGGGCCTCGAGGTCAACGACTACGGCAATGCCATACTCGACCAAGACGGCAGATTCATCAAGGTTAAGGATCAGGGGGTCACCGAAGAAATATGGATAGAAATGACCGCCTATGCTGATTCCAAAGAACTTAAAGGTGGGAATTACAAGAAACTCAACCTGCCGTTCGAAAATAAGTTGGCGGGACAGACCAGACCCGTCAGGGACAGGATGATTATGCGGGTTGAAGAATTTGTTTATAACATGCTTGTAAACGTCTTCAACGCAAAAGACACGGCACCCCTTGCCATCAACGCCATCCTCGAGGCTGGAACATTTGATCCGGGCCCCAAAGCACGCCGCATAGAAGATCCCGATGAATGGACGCCGGAAAAAATCGTCCAAAGGGCGGCATTGATTACTTCCGATAAAGGCCCGGAAGGAGATTTCGAAGATTAATCATGCGGAAAAAGAAATTTTGTTATTATTGCGGCGCAGGACTTACAAAAAAAATATTTGAAGGTAGCCTGCGTCTTTTCTGCGACCACTGCAATGAGCCCCTTTATGAAAATCCCATACCGGCCACGTGCCTTGTTGTTGTGGACAATAGTGAGAGAATACTTCTTGTAAAACGGAGTGTGGCGCCCAAAAAAGGTTTCTGGTGCCTCCCTGGCGGATTTATGGAACTTGGCGAAACACCGGAAAAAGCGGCTTTAAGAGAGTTAAAAGAAGAGACCGGACTATCGGGGCAGATCGATATGCTCCTTGGGGTCTCCAGCAACCCCAGCGCCCAGTACCACACCGTATTAATGGTGGGCTATCTGGTCAAAAACTATACCGGCACCCTCATACCCGGCGATGATGCAGATGATGCCGCCCGCTTTAATTATGATGAATTGCCTGAAATCGCTTTTGAAAG
>JAFCZV010000155.1 GCA_019314155.1 Deltaproteobacteria bacterium | reverse complement strand
CAGCACCTAAGGCGAACCTGATTTGTATAGACAGCTCTTCATGGCTTTTGGATTGGTTATCCTTTTTAGATGGCTGTTGGCCCCTGATATCATTCACAATATCCCCGGCAACAGATTCAACTTTTTCCGCCGGGAAATAGATGTTTATGGTTACGCAGGCACCGAGCATTGCCATCATGACCACTGCTGTTGTCCACAACAACTTTTGAAATTTCTTCATATGAACCTCCTCTCGTCATTTAACAACAGGCCCCCCTTTGTGGGTGATCCGTTGGATCCTTTTAACCATGTCCTTGAAACTAACCCGATTATCTGGATTTTGATTTACAACATTTACCCCTGAAAATCTACCCCTTTTTACGAGATACTCTGTGCCACCTTCGCTGATGGTACCGTTGATGGTGAATACATCGTTTTCAAGATAGGCCCGTATGCCGATCTTTTCATAGGGAAACTTTTTGAAAAAGGATGCGAAGACACCCGCCAACCCCATAAAAGGGCTCTGTCCCCCCCCAATCTGCGCAATGTTTTCTACGGCTTTAACGCTGATCTTTTGTGGAACCCCCTTTTTTTTGAGGGTTTCCAGTAAAAGATCGAATCTTTGGGGTTGACCATAGGCGATCTCAAAATCACGGATATGGCCGTTCAAGACCCCCTCAATCTTTCCGAATGAAGTGCCGGTGGTCATTTCTGACAGGAGAAGACCATCCCATTGTGCATTGAGCTTTAAAACCGGTGCAGATGTAAAAATCCCTGGGATATCAAGGTCGGATATAAGAATCTTGCCGCCGAATGCTTCGGCCCTGATCTCTCCCTGACTGGTAATAGCGTGCTTTTCATATCGGAGGGGGTCGAGTATGCCGGTTAAGGTTCCCTCCAAAGGACGTGTCCAGATCCTGGATAGGAGAGGTTGCAGTTTTATACGGTCGAATACCAGAAAGGTACGGACGGAAAGATCCGGGCCAAAGGGGTGATTAATCTGAACAGGTCCCAGGCGAAGATCTCCGCCGGGCACTCGAATCACGGTGGGAGATTCCACAGATATCCGGTTTGGGCCCGTATTCAGAGGGATACTTAACGGCTGTTCAGGTAGCAGGGGAACCATAACGGATTGGATCTCGAGCTTACCTTTGAGGGTTTCAACAGGCGTTTTGACGAATTGGGATCGGTACCAGACAGGAAGATCGAGATCAATACCCTTTAGCGAGATGTCTCTCTCTCCCAGTGAAAGGTTTCCCCCATGCCACCCGAGACGGCCTCTAACCTCCCACGCATTCTGACATCCTTTCACGTTGAATTCAGCTGAAACGGTTCCTCCTGTCTCAAGGTTTTCCAGAAAGGGTTTCTCCGTTTTGTAGGGCTCCTGCAAAAGGTGATGAAAAATCGGTTTCAAGGGCACTTGCGGAATGGTTACGGTAAAATCGGCGTCCCCCTTGGATGGACCCTGGTTGAGGTATCCATGAATTTCAATGGGAAGGATGCCCTTCAGGTCAAACCTGAGTTCGGAAAGCTTCAGCAATCTTTTTTGAATATTGTAGGACCCATTGCATGACGTGACAACGGGGTTTTTTTTCAGGTTCAGATAATAACGATCATAAAGGGCCTCACCCCCTTTGGCTTCTAACGCAGCGGTAAAGTTCATCTTGAAGTGCTTTAAATCGACATCACTTTCGATACCTGTAATAAGCGAAATATTTTCTCCCATTAGGCTACCATCTTTGTTTTGAAAGACCAGATCCTCGATAGACAGCTTTGCCTTCACCAGCCACGGCCCGGCCTCCTCTCCCGTGACCTTGACTTTTATTACGGTAGAAACCACGCCCTTTAACTGTGTCTCTTTATCGACGTAGGCATAGGGGTTTTTCGTTAACCGGGATTCAAAGTCACAGTCCCAAAGCCATTTCCCATGCACCTTTTCCCCTGCAAAGTGGCCTTTAAGACGGACAATGCCTTCGATTCTAACGGGTTTTAAAGCCTGCCTGACCTCCGATGGGAAAAAGGAACGGCTCCTTTCATACCAAAGCGAAGCCTCTCTCACCTGAAGACGCACCGCACCTTTCCGACCGAGTCCTGCCTGGAGAGTCCCTTCCATTTTTAGGATGTCGGAAAATGCCAGATGAATCTGAACAATGTCCAATTGGTATGTGGACAAATGAAAGATACCCTCTGCCTTGAGATTGATGTCCATTGGCGGCATGGGCTTATTCGTCTTCTCCATAAGGGATACACCGCCGATATGGAGTTCCAGAGGACCAAAGGCGATTTCTCCTTGGTCCATATCATAGGTGAGTCCGGTTTCCATCCATATGGATTCAGCTGCGGTCACTAAGACGGGCAATGATCCCATCTTTTCCAAAACAGGCCTTAAAGCGATACCATTACAACCGACTTGAAGATTCTCGACATCAAGCTTCTTTGTGGCATGGGTATAAGTAAACCTCGACACCACGTCCATCCTCCGTATCCCCGGATCGGAACCTTGAAGGGTCATGCCATGGGACTGAATTGTACCATTTAACTTGAGATCAAAAAGATCGAACATTTTATCGGTACGGATGTTTACGCTCGGCGCCCTAAAATGAATATTGCGGGAAGGCCTTTTGATCTCCAAAGCAAAAGACAGGAAAAGGGGTTGGTCGGCACCGACTTTGGCATGAATTCCATGGGCCCGGAGAGACTGATCGCCCATAGCTACCGAGATACGTCCGTCGAGTATTTCCCCTGATTGAAATTTGACGTCTCTGAAAATGAAAAAGCCGATAAGTCCCCGAACCATCCTGGCTGGAAAAGAAAGGCCCTCTTTCCCGGGTGTAATGGCAGGCAATTCGAACTGTTCCAAAGAAAGGTCAAGATAAACTCCGTTCAATTGCATGTTTTTTATAATGAGGGATCCGTGACCCAATGGACCCATAACGACCATATCCGCCCTGGCAAAACGGACATCCATTGAAAAGGTTTGGTGCGGGCTCAGCGGTTTGAGATGAATCCCCTTTACCTCAAAGGCCATAGGTTGAAAGGAGTAGGAGAGATTTTCTATGGTGCACGATGCACCTGTGGATGCAGATAAAGACCGCTCTATGATGGGCTTTATAAGTTCAGGATGATAATAGAGGTAGAGCACCACGCCTGAAAAAAAAACCATCGTAAAACACAGACCGATGGATAGAATCAACAAAATTTTTTTAATACGAACCATAGACGCCGACTTCATACGACCACAGGTTTCTGTCTGTTTGGAACGCTTGAACCATCGACCATGTGACACTTTTGATATGAATTAAGATTGATAAAATTGTAAAAAGTCTTTTGTGAGCGACATCGCAGAGTATAATACAACATTCCTGACTGTTTGGCGCTTTCAGAAATTACTTAAGATTTTAAATCGGGCAGGATTAAAAATAAATACCAAACCTATTCCATTGGGCTACAAATTGCCGCTCCCGGTTGAATACTTTTTTCTGTGCGAGTTATGAGAACTGTGGATGTGGTCTGTTCGGTGGTAAGGACAAGTAGCGTACCGTAAACGACCGGCGACAAGAGGATATTCTCTTTTATCTCCCGCCCGTTTTTGTCCCTCTCCTGATAATAGATGCTGTACGACTGCCCGGGCGTTACACCGTCTTCGCTCCCTTTGTCGATGAATGCTATGGTTTCATCGCCGATGTTATTTACATGCTCTTCAGCTGAAATAATTTTACCGTTGAGTCCTTTTCTGCTTTCAGTCAGCGCGATCCTTGGCGACCGTTTTTTATACGGCATCAATAGATCGTTGACAGCAATGCTTCGGTAGGATTGAACAACCTTGCCCAACACAAAACCGGGTTCTTTTTTTGTAATTTCAACAACCCCGGTCAGGTAGTGCTGGGTTCCTATGGGCGTTTTTGTTTTTTCGTCGACAACCGGCTTCAAGGTTCTATACACTATATATTTACGGCCCGCTATAAGAGAATCGTTACTCTTTTGCCGAACATAAACCAGATCCCCGACACCGATCAATCCTTTATCATCCTTCACTTTGAAAATGATACCCTGGGGAGTGACCGGTTGTTTTCGGATGAATCCAATGCTGTTAATGGGGGAATAATAATAATGGGGCTTCCTTACCGTCTCATTTTTGATGGGCCGATCAGTCCCCACGTTTTTGGGAACGAAAGTATCGATGCCTTTCCCATGATAGATTCGAATACGCTCACCCGGATAAATCAAATGTGGATTGAAGATCTGACGGTTCTCGCTCCACAATTCGGGCCATAGCCATGGTGAATCTGAAAATCGGGTGGAAAGATCCCACAGCGTATCTCCCTTTTGAACAGTATAGTAAAAACCTGCTTCATGCTCCACAGTATCCTTGCTTTCCTGTGCAAAAAGATGAACCGGAAAAACGATCAGTGCAACCAAAATACACAAACACGTCATTATCTTGAATTTGCCGTTGCAATACATTAGACGCTCCGATCTTTTCATCGTTGTTTAACCAACCATTTTTTTAGCGTGTCCGGATTTCTCACGGGTCTGATTCGTTCATTTGCTCCACCTCAGGAATGAAGCTGTAGTGTGTTAGCGCGAATTTTTGATATTAAAGCAAATGGGTGATTTTCGTGAGAGATCTTGGATAATTTCATAACCCGGCTGTCGGTAATTTGTCAAGTTGTATCGGGTTGGCTTAAGGTATTGCAAAAAAAAAGCCCCCATGCGGATAAAGCATGAGGGCTCATAAATTAGCGACTAAATGGGATGGGTTACATCATTCCGCCCATTCCGCCCATTCCGCCCATTCCGCCGCCCATTCCGCCGCCCATTCCGCCGCCGGGCATGGGGTCTGATTTTTCTTCGGGCTTCTCAGCAACCATTGCTTCGGTGGTGAGCATCAAAGAAGCAACGCTTCCTGCGTTTTGAAGAGCATAACGGACCACTTTGGTCGGGTCGATAACACCGGCTTCAATCAAATTTTCATATTTGTTGGTCTCAGCATTGTAGCCGTAAGCGCCTTCGCCATTTTTAACTTTATCGATCACAACAGAACCTTCAGCGCCAGCGTTATTGGCAATCTGTCGTAGCGGCTCCTCGACGGCACGCATTACGACCTTTACCCCCAACTTCTGGTCGGCCTTGATTTTAATCTTATCCAGAGCATCCAGACAGCGAACAAGGGCAACACCGCCGCCGGCCACGATACCTTCTTCCACCGCAGCCCGGGTAGCGTTTAATGCATGCATCTTCAACCCGTGCCTTTTTCTCCTTCATCTCTGTTTCAGTGGCAGCGCCCACATTAATAACAGCCACACCACCGATCAGTTTGGCCAGTCGTTCCTGGAGTTTTTCCCGGTCGTAATCCGATGTGGTCTCATCAATTTGAGTGCGGATCTGCTTTACACGGCCTTCCAATGCAGAACGTGAACCAGCACCGTCTATGATAGTGGTGTTGTCCTTGTCGATGTTGATGCGCTTGGCCTGGCCAAGGTCTGTAATGGATAGGTTTTCGAGCTTAATCCCCAGATCCTCTGATACCACCTGACCGCCGGTCAGAATCGCTATGTCCTCAAGCATGGATTTTCGTCTGTCGCCAAAACCCGGGGCTTTGACAGCCGCGACCTGGAGGGTCCCTCTCAGTTTGTTCACAACAAGTGTGGCAAGTGCCTCGCCTTCCACGTCTTCGGAAAGGATCATAAGGGGCCTGCTCATCTTTGCAACCTGCTCAAGAATCGGAAGCAGATCTTTCATGGTACTGATTTTTTTCTCGTGAATGAGAATATACGGATCTTCTAATGAAGCAATCATTTTATCCGCATCCGTCACAAAGTATGGTGAAAGGTAACCGCGGTCAAACTGCATACCTTCTACGACCTCAAGGGAAGTCTCCATGGCTTTTGCTTCTTCAACGGTAATTACGCCTTCTTTACCCACTTTGTTCATGGCTTCGGCAATGATGTTTCCAATGGTTTCATCGTTGTTTGCCGAGATGGTGCCGACCTGGGCGATTTCACGCTGATCTTTGGTCGGTTTGCTGATTCTGTGCAGTTCTTTGACGGTAACCTCAATAGCCTTGTCAATACCTCTCTTGATGGCCATGGGATTGTTGCCGGCTGAAACAAGTTTCTGACCTTCTTCGTATATAGACCTTGCAAGTATTGTAGCCGTTGTCGTGCCGTCTCCGGCCATATCACTGGTCTTACTTGCAACTTCTTTGACCATCTGAGCGCCCATATTTTCAAACTTGTCTTCGAGTTCGATTTCCTTGGCTACGGTTACGCCGTCTTTTGTAATCGTGGGAGATCCCCAGGATTTTTCAAGAACAACATTCCTTCCTTTGGGACCGAGAGTCACCACTACTGAATCCGCAAGAATTTTTATGCCGTTAAGCATCGCTTCGCGGGCTTTCATTCCGTATTTTATTTCTTTTGCCATCTTGGTCTATCCTCCGTTTTTTTAAATTATCCGATTACGCAGAGCACTTCTTGTTCGCTCATGATCAGGTATTCTTCACCTTCAATCTTTATCTCTTGTCCACCATATTTCCCGAACAGAATCCGGTCACCTATTTTGACTTCAAGAGGGACACGTTTTCCGTCGTTATTCAGCGCACCCTTTCCAACTGCAACAACTTTTCCTTCCGCCGGTTTTTCCTTGGCTGAATCCGGGATAATGATTCCTCCCTTTGTCTGTGTCTCTTCCTCAACTCGCTTTACCAAAATTCGATCATTTAACGGTCTGAGTTTCATTTTTCAAATTCTCCTTTTTTCTGTTTATTCTTAAACCTGTTTTTTCTTAAAATGAATAAATATAATCTCTACCGATAAAATTTTAACAGAAATTATATTAAAGTGCTTACTCTGCGGATTTGCTTGGCGTTTCGGTTTTTTTGCTTGAGTTATCCGAGATTTTTTTTGCTTCGCTCTTCACCTTATGTGAAGGCTTAGCAGAGCTTTGGGATTTGTTTGCGTAGTCTGTTATATACCACCCTGTTCCTTTAAGGTGGAAACTGCTGTGAGAAACAAGCTTATGGAGTTTTCCCGAACAGTGTTTACATCGGACCAGCGGTTTGTCGGAAAACTTCTGTAAAACCTCATCTATTTTGCCACACTTGGAACATTCATACTCATAGATGGGCATATTTAAAAACCTCCTGCTGAAAGACTAAATATGGATTATTTTGCAAAAAGCAGAATTTTCTTTTTTCTTTTTTTGCAAATTCATAAAAACTGAACTAATATATGCAATGTTTCTGTATTGTCAAGGCGTGTCCGGCATTTTTTTTTGTTATAATTTTCTCAAATCATCAATCGGCATGCGCCATTTTTCATAAAATATCAGCACATTCTCTATACCGGAAACATTAACATCAAAGAGTATCCTATGGGTTATTTCATGGACATGCGCCTCTTCGGCCATCATTTCTTCAGGTGAGGCCTCAAAATATTGCTGGAATTTAGTGAACCTAAGGATATGAATCAATTCGTGGGACACGATGTAGAGAACAAACGGGAAAAGTTTGAGATCAGGCCATTCTTTCAGTGCCGAAAGAATGGCCTGATCCTGAATACATATTTTATAATAATCATACGCTGAAGAATCCAGAAACGAATCTTTCCGCTTACCTTTATAACGAATGATCTGGGCAAAAGGGCCGTGAACGACCTCTTCGGGACAAAGATCGACCAGCGTTTTGATATCGTATGCGCAAGCGGCGACCCATTGACTGGCAGACATTTTATAGAAGTTACTTGCAAGCTCTTCTGCCATTACCACGCAATTGTTTATGATTTTGATCTGCTCGGTATTAAATTTTTTCAGATTCTCCATGAAGTCCGCTTTTAATTAAAAAAAATGTGGACATCGTGTTATTTATGATGTAAATGTTATTTTTTCACATTAAAAAGAAAATGAAGATTGGAGGTGATCTGTTGGGTAGTGTTGTAAAAAAACGAAGAAAAAAAATGAGAAAACATAAACATAGAAAGCTCTTGGCGCGCACACGGCATCAAAGAAGAAAGGGCAAATAAATTTTTACCCACAGGCCTTTTATGGATATGAAAAAAAGCACCTGTTGATAGACTCAGTTGTTCTCAACAATTTCGGTGCTTTTTTCTTTTGATGTTATTGGTTTCCGGAATAACTTTTTAAATACTTGAAGAACTCCGAATCCGTTGAAAGCACAACCGAACTGTCTTTACCGAGGGCAGTCCCGTATATTTCAAGTGTCTTTACAAACGAGTAGAATTCCGGGTCGATACCGTAGGCTTTGGCATATAACAGTGTTGACTCGCCGTCGGCCTTGCCCTTTATTTGTAAGCTTCGGAAGTGATTTTCTTCAAATCTCTTTCCTTTTCACCCAGAATCTTCTTGGCTTCACCTTTACCCTCTGATCTGAATTTTTCCGCAATCTGCTTCCGCTCTGCAACCATACGGCCGTATACGGAATTTCTAACCTGTTCCACATAATTAATCCGCTTGATTTTAACATCCACCAGTTCCATGCCGAACTTGGCCAATTTTGGCTGGGCCTGTCCCAGTATCTTCTTGGTAATGTTTTCCCTGCCGATTACAATCTTATAGGACGGCCTTGCTTTTATATCTTCAAGCCCGATTTCATATGTATCCAGCTCCCGGTTGGTCTTTCGAACCGTTTCGATGAGCCTGTTTTCAGTAATAAGATTTCGCACGGCTGGATCGATGATATCGTCCAGCCTTCCCTGGGCGCTTGTGGTGTTGTTGACCGTCTGAAAAAATTTGATCGAATCAACGATTCGCCATCTGGCAAAAGTATCCACCCAGATATACGTTTTATCCAGCGTTGGAATTTGACCGGGATCACCATCCCATTCCAGAAGATTTTTAGGAAAATAAGTGGTATTCTGAATAAAGGGAATTTTAAAGTAGAGGCCGGATTCCACCTTAGGTTTTCCGACCACTTTTCCGAATTGAGTGACAACCACCTGCTCTGTTTCATCCACCACATATGCGGCGGTAAAAACAAAAAGAACTGCAACAACCGCAACACCGAGTAAAACAAATTTAGATTTCATTATTTTTCACCCTTTTGCTTCCCAAGATTAAGCAAGGGGAGCACATTGTTCTGATCCGCATCAATGATATATTTATCTCCAAGTTTAGGTAGAAGGTCTTTTAAGGTTTCAAGATAGAGTCGTCTTTTTGTCACATCCTTGGCCTTTGCATACTCAACATAAAGTGATTTAAATCTGGCAGCATCACCCTTGGCCCGATTGACCCTGTCCAGTGAATACCCTTCGGCCTCTTTAATGGTTCTTTCAGCTTGCCCCCTGGCTTCAGGAATGGCTTTGTTATAATCCTCTTTGGCCTGATAGATCATTTTTTCTTTTTCCTGAATTGCCTGATTCACTTCGTTGAATGATGGTTGAACCGGATCGGGAACATTGGTCTTCTTCATTTCGATGGTTACAATATTGATTCCGGATTCAGCGTTATCCATCTCCGTCTGCAAAACATTTCTTGCTTCGACGGCAATCTCTTCCCGCTTGCTGATCACCTCATTTATGCTTCTATCGCCCACGACCAGCCGCATAGCCGCCTCGGACATATCAATGAGCAGCTTTCGACTATTATGAACTTTAAACAGAAAATTGTAAGGGTCTTTTATCCGGTACTGTACAATCCACGGAACCACAGCCACATTTAAATCTCCGGTCAGCATGAGGGCAACCGCAGTATTCTCACCGCCGGAATAGGAACGTGCCCGGGAATCTCCCCGAACAGAACGGAAACCGAACTCTTCTTTATAGACCCGTCGGACCTTGACTTTTGTCACCTTTTCAATTCCGGACGGCATCTTGAAATTAAGGCCGGGTTGACTGGTTCGGACATATTTCCCGAATCGCTGGATAACGCCGACCTCATCCACAGCAACCGTGTAGAATGTCGAAGAGCCAAAAAATAAAAGGAGGAAAATAAGAATTAAAAGGGGACCGCCCGGCAGTTTTAACTTTTTAAATTTTTCCACCAGCTCATCCACTTTGGGAGGAACCATGCCTCCTTCTTTATGTTCTTGCCGCTTCTTAAGTTTTTCCCAATCCCAGTTCATAGATATAATTCCTGTCTATTTGGTTTTTAAAATCTCTATATTTTTAGCCGATCTTCTAATGTAAGCAACCATGGCTTTCAAGTCAAGGGAAAAGCAAAATTTGCATGTTGAACATTTCACTGTCATATTCGATAACCTCTTAATTTTTTTATCAAACAACATTGATGAATTCGTAAAAAGTCTGATTTTGCTCGATGTCGCTCACAAAAGACTTTTTACGAAGCCTTCAACATTGAATCAATAAACCAAAAAAAACCATGGCGTGAGTAAAACCAACTTTTTATGAAACCGCCTCAATTGTTTCTTGACAACCCAATGGATCACTTTGTACTTTTTTTATTATGGGAAAAAGGAAAAACACTCCGAAAGTTGGACACATCGGAGATATTATCAACCATGTTTTGAAAACCTGCCGCCATGATTGTGACGGAGATCTGGCTCAGGTTTGGAGCCTGTGGGACACCGCGGTGGGAGATGTTATCGCAAAAAATGCGCGACCGGAAGCCTTTAGGGGAAAGCTTTTACTGGTCCATGTCAACAGTTCAGCGTGGATGCATCAGCTCCAATTTTTGAAAAAGGATATGATAAATAAGATCAATGCCGCATTTGGAAAAGAGCTGGTTCAAGACATAAAATTCAAGATCGGACCGGTATAAAAAATGAAATCTTTGACCGCTGATTCCTTCTTTAACGGCCGAATCCAAGTTAAGCAGCACCGATCCGGATACCGTTTTTCCATAGATGCTGTTCTTCTAGCCTCGAATGCCAGACCGGGTCCGGAGGATACGGTCCTCGATTTAGGAACAGGCTGTGGTATTATTCCCATGATGCTGGCCTATCGCAATCCTGGAATTAAATTATACGGGATTGAAGTGCAAACGGATCTCGCCGATATAGCCGCCCTCAATATCACGGAAAATGGTATGGACGATCAAATTTCCGTTCTGTGTATGGATATGAAAACACTGATACTCGAAATGACTTCCGGACCCGTGGATCTGGTTGTGAGTAATCCTCCTTTCAGGAAAGCGGATTCCGGTAGGGTAAATCCGAATCGGCAACGGGCTGTTGCCCGACATGAAATTAAGGCCACACTATACGATGTGATTGAAACCGGCCGTCGTATGTTACGAACTGGAGGACGATTTGTAATGGTTTACTCGGCGGAACGCATGGCCGACATTTTCACACAAATGCGGACTGCCGGAATAGAACCAAAGTCTATACGCACAATACATTCAGGAATAGAAACAGCGGCAAAGCTGGTTCTGGTGGAGGGGAAAAAGGGGGGACGTGCAGGAATCAAGATCGGACCGCCGCTGATCATTTACCGAAAAAACGGCTTATATACAGATGAGGTTGAGAAAATGTTTGTGCCTTAAAACAGTTATAATTGCACATAGGTTCAGGGTTAAATCTATTATGCAATCTTTCGTCAACCCTGAACCCTGCCTGTTGGAGCATAGCGGAAATCCCGTTTCGGGGTCCCGTCGGGTAGTTTGACGGGGAACCTTGAACAGTTACAAACAGTCTTACCCATCGAGTCCGTTCATCACCTGGCCGGTAATGACCTTGGGGAAAAAATAGGTCGCTTTTCGAGGCATAATCAGGCCTGCTTCGGCAATATCGCGCACCTGCTGAATTTTTGTCGGATTAAGGATAAAAGCCATGTCATGTCTTCCTGCGGCGACCGCATCAATTGCCTCTTCAGCAACGCTCGAATAGGCGATCAGTTTCTCATTATCGAGCCTGGCTTGATCAAAACCCAAAATCTCCATAAAAATAAGCCGGGTCAGCACCGTTACATCAATATTTCTGATCACTTCCGGCAATTCATCACCAAACATTTGTTCCATAATACCCGGTTTAAGCGTTAACAGGTTAAGCTCCGAACAATCTTTCATGAAAACTCCGATACAATTTTTCGAAGTATTCGATTTAAGAATTGAAATAAATTGCGTCAGGCCCTCTTTGTGATGATCGTCTTTGTAAGGAATTGTTATAATGTCAAAATAATCCTTTGCTTTATGGATAAGCGATGCTCGTGCTTCAGCAGGAACTTGATTAAGCATCCGATGAGCGGGAAGAATAATGAGCCCTGGATCTTCCATGCTGCAAAGGTACATCATTACGTAATTGGTTGGATGACCGCCATTAAAATCAGGATTGCCGGTTGACAGCCAATCCTTGTAGTTCAGCGCTGTTTCGTAACGGTGATGTCCGTCTGCAATAAAAATCAATTTGTCTTTAAGGACTTCGGAAACATGCCGATGTACAGAACTATCGGTGATTCGCCACAGCCGGTGTTTCTGTCCGTTGTTATCGGTAAAAATATAATCCGGTGTTCTTTCAAGGGCTATATTTTTTAATCGATCGAGAATACTGTTCTCATCATCGGAATACAAAGAAAATATCGAACTGAAATTAGCATGGCATGCTTTCATCAGCTCAAGCCTTTCCGATTTTATGTTGGAAAAGGTCTTTTCGTGTGGCAGCACAATGCCCTTTTCAAACGGCTCAAGTCGGATCAGGGCTATCAAACCGTAACGTGTCACCCACTTATTTTCAAAGAAAAATTCCATCGATGTCAGATAAAATGCCGGTTCTTTGTCCATCTCGATGATACCTTCCGAAAACCAATTATTAAAGCAGTCTGCCGATCTTGTATAGCGATTGTTTGTGCGTGTATCGTTTTCGGTTGTTTTGCCCAGTGTCAGCCTGATGATGTTCTGAGGGTGATTTTCATGAAACTCATTCTGTTCCTGCTTTGAGATAACGTCAAAGGGAGGGGCAACAACATCTGCCAGATTATTTATCTTATTGGTATTATATATGATTCCCCTGAAAGGGATGACCTCAGCCATGTTTAAAACTTCCTTTTTTATGGGCAAGTTATTGGTAAATTTTTCAATGAGACGAACTGATACTATAAAGAAACATCTTGTTCAAGTGATAAAATTAGCGGATTGATAAAAAGGACATTTTCAATTTTTTGCGATCATGCCTGCAGTTGTATATAACCTTGTAAATTTTATTTTTTACGATGCCCCCAATAGAACCGACTCCTAAAAAGCCTGTTGTTATTTCGTTCGATATAAAATAAGATCATTGACAGGGCATATCAAAAAAGTATATTGAACCTACCGGTATTTCAGCACTTGAGAATGATGGAGAGGTGGCCGAGCGGCTTAAGGCCCCGCTCTCGAAAAGCGGTATCCTGTCAAAAACGGGATCGTGGGTTCAAATCCCACCCTCTCCGCCATAAAATAGCACCTAAATGATACTTCCAATATTTTCGGAGAGATGTCCGAGCTGGCCGAAGGAGCACGACTGGAAATCGTGTGTGCTGTCAAAAGCGGCACCGAGGGTTCGAATCCCTCTCTCTCCGCCATTTAAATATTAGATTCAGCATTAAGGTTCGCATCCATATTAGGAATTTTCCATGTCCTATCTCGTACTTGCACGTAAATATCGCCCTCAAACCTTTGATGAGGTTGTCAAGCAGAACCACATTACACGGACGTTGAAAAACGCTATTTCGGCCGGCCGTGTGGCCCATGCAATCCTGTTCTCAGGACCGAGAGGCACCGGAAAAACAACGGTTGCACGCATATTGGCCAAGGCCATGAATTGTAAAGACGGTCCTGTGCCCGTTCCATGTAACCAATGCAGTTCTTGCAAGGAGATCACCGCAGGGAATGCCGCAGATGTTTTCGAGATTGACGGCGCCTCAAACAACAGCGTTGATCAGATCCGGGAACTTCGTGGAAACGTCAAGTACATGCCTGCCCACAGCCTCTACAAAATATATATTATCGATGAAGTTCACATGCTCAGCATCGCCGCCTTTAATGCGCTTTTAAAAACTCTGGAAGAACCGCCGTCCCATGTTATGTTTATTTTTGCCACTACGGAGCCTCGCAA
>JAFCZV010000006.1 GCA_019314155.1 Deltaproteobacteria bacterium | reverse complement strand
TTTGCCGGCCAGGGAGTGATTTAAATCCATGGTCAATTTTTCATCATCCATATGAACAATTTGGGCGGGCACCTGGTTTCCTTCCGGAGTGGTGAGACCTATGGTCATGCCGACCTGGGGGTTAATTCCAGGGGGAACTTCCGATCTGGGAAAGGAATGCGTTAGACTTTCATCTCTTTGTCCGTAGGCGTCTTCCGGCGCGAGGGTAAACACCTTTTTTTCGTTCAGAGCCATCCCCATGAGTTCATTTTCAAATCCCTTGATCAAGTGCCCTGCGCCCATTTTTATTTCAAGCGGCTGGCGTCCTTGGCTGGTGTCGAACACCTGGCCGTTTTCCAATGTTCCTTTGTAGTCCACGCTGACATAAATACCGTTTTCAACTTTTTCCACAATGATCTCCTTTGGTTTGGATGAATAACAGTATCAATTTATGCATGAATCTATTCAAGTCAAGCCAAACTTTTTAGTGAGATTATTTACCAATAGGGAAGGCCATCCAGAGGCGGACAAGCCGATTAAGGAGGTTTTAATCGTTTTCCCTACCAAATAATCCCTTCTTGCAAATTAGTTGCCGCTAATATACATTATCAAAGGCATCAAAATTGGGCCTTTATCTATAAAAGATAAATCGTTGGTTGAGAATTCCCGTTGACCCCATAACGGATAAAGACGGAAATTTGATAAGGACCGTTCATATCGTCCGCGATATCACCGAACGTAAAAAGGCCGAGGAAGATCGCAAAAAACTAATAGATGAGCTTCAGGAAGCATTAAAAGAAATCAAAACGTTAAGAGGCATATTGCCGTTTTGTTCCTTTTATAAAAAGAGATGGCTATGCGGATACCATTTTTTAATATGTTTATGACATCACCTTTTGAAGGTCTTCAGGAACATGCTGAGAAAGTAAAAGAATGTACATGGGCTTTTCAGCAGGCAATAGAGTGTCATTTCTCACTCAGATGTAAAACGTTTGAAGAATTTAGAGATGAAGTTGTCCAACTCGAAAGCGAAGCAGATGCCATCAAGCGTCGTATTCGTGGGCATATTCCAAAAAGAATCATGACACCCGTACCCACTTTTCTAATATTCAGGTATTTAAAACAACAGGATAGTGTTCTCGATGCTGTGGAAGATACACTCGACTGGATTTCCTACAGAAGCAAAACAAAGATTCCGGCAGAGCTTGAAAAGGATTTTGCTCTTCTGGTTAATGCCGTTATTGATCCCATCGAAAAGCTGGCCTCAATGGTAGCCGAAGCAAGAAAATACTTCAAGAGTTACTCCGAAAAACAACGAGTCGTAGTCAAGAATATAATTCACACATTGCACCAGCAAGAACGCGAAGTCGATAAATTCGAAGATATTATTAAGAGTAAGGTTTTTAACATGGAAATGGATGCCGTTTCTATAATGTACTTGGTCAGGCTGGCTGAAATAATTGGCTCCATTGCAGACCATGCTCAAAACGCCGGCGATATGATGAGGGCTATGCTTTCAAAATAGAATCCATCCATAATGGTCTTTTTACGCGAGCCCCTATATCCGACAATGAGCATAGCGTACACATCATAGTTGCATAAACAACACGACGAGATTTGTGTAAAACCGCTTAAACCATAGCATTGTGCTCATTTATTGCCAACATACTGGATTCGACTGCCAGTGATATCCAAAAAGGAATCTTTTTTCACCGTGTTGTTTACCCATGGGAAAGCCGAGGATACCTCATCTCCTTTGTTGTCAAGGGTTTGCAGTAAATGACTACGGCTTCACCCTTGACGCCGCGGATCGGAGGCATCCTCGACTTTTGCAACGTTGAGGTACAGATGACAACCATTGAAAAAGAATCGATACAGATACCGGTGATTGCCGTTGGAAAAGGTTGGCTGGCCGTGGATAAGTATGCGGGGATTACCGTGCACAACCAACCCGGCAGGGATCTTTGCGCTTTGGTATCCAGGTTAATTCAAAAAGAACCCGAACTCCGGAGACAGGTGAATGTCGATCCCGATTTTGGCGTCAACCCCGTTCATCGCCTGGACAAGGAAACAAGCGGTGTGATCCTCCTGGCAGCCGACCCGAAGACGTTTCGATTTTTTTCAAAACAGTTTGAGTCCCGGCAGGTCAAAAAACGGTATGTGGCTGTTTTGCACGGCCGGCTGGAAAACCCGGAAGGCGACGATTCATGGGGGACATGGCGCTGGCCCCTTGCCAAAACTGCGGGCGGACGCCGTCATCCCCAAGGATCCGGACGCCGTCTTCCCTGCGAGACCCGCTTCCGGATCCTCGACCACAGCGCCCGCTACACCATGGTGGAAATGGAGCCCCTAACCGGCAGGAAACATCAGATCCGGCGCCATGCAAAAATATCCGGGCATCCGGTGGTGGGGGATGCACGCTACGGCTCGACGCGGTCCGTAAGCTATCTTCGACGCAATTTTGACTTTGACCGGATAGCGCTGCATGCACGGGCACTCACATTGCATCTTTCGGAGGGAAAGGCACCGGAAACCGTGGAGACCCCGGCAATTCCGCGCTCGATGCAGGCGCTTTTCGACGATCGCTCAACTTAGGTATAAGTAATGCTGTTTGAAATGGAAATCTTTAAGGGGCCTTTTGACAGGCTAAAATTGCAAGGGGACTGTATATGAGCGGTATCATCCTAATAACCGGTGCGACATCCGGTTTTGGCGAAGCCAGTGCCCGACGCTTTCTGAAAGAAGGCTGGCGGCTCATTCTGGTGGCCAGAAGAAATGAACGATTAAAAACATTGCAAAAAACACTGGGTGGTGAAACCTCTGTTCACATCGTTACCCTGGATGTTCGAAATCGGGAAGCGGTGATGAGTGAACTGTCCAATCTGCCTGAAAATTTCTCGGATGTGGACGTCCTCGTGAACAATGCCGGTCTAGCGCTGGGTCTTGAACCTGCCCACAAGGCAGACGTTTCAGACTGGGATACCATGGTGGATACCAATATCAAGGGACTGACGTACTGTACCCGGGCGGTGCTGCCGGGCATGGTCGCGCGAAATCGAGGACATATTGTCAACATCGGTTCTATTGCAGGTAACTGGCCGTATCCGGGGGGAAATGTATATGGCGCAACCAAAGCTTTTGTAAAACAATTTTCCCTTAATTTGCGCGCCGATCTTTTCGGGACCCCCATACGCATAACCAATATCGAACCCGGTTTGGCGGAAACCGAGTTTTCTGTGGTTCGTTTCAAAGGAGATGGAGAAAAAGCGGCCAAAGTGTACGAAGGTATACAGGCTTTAACCGCCGAGGATATTGCGGAAATGATTTGCTGGGTGGCAAACCTGCCTGCCCATATCAATATCAACCGCTTGGAAGTCATGCCGGTTTGTCAAACCTGGGCACCGTTTGCCATTAACCGGGATAGTTGACGGAATCGACGTTCAGAGTCTATGATGAAAATTTAGACGTTCTTTGCGTATTAAAGGGAATTGGTGTAACAAAGAAAAATGATATTTGAAGCCGTACTTTTCGATCTTGACGGGACATTGATCGACACCCTGGAGGATATCTGTAATGCTGTCAACAGGGTTCTGTCCAAAAAAAGTTTTCCAACGCATGCAACCTCCACTTACCGGAAGTTTGTTGGGGATGGCGCAAGAACCCTTATAGAACGGGCATTGCCCAAAGAACATCGAAATGATAAAAATATCGATGCCTGTCTGAAAGAATATGTTGAAGATTATAGTCGCAATTATAACATAAAGACCAAACTCTATTTCGGCATAGCCAATCTGCTGGATCGTTTGAAGGCCAAAGGCGTTAAACTTGCCATTTTGTCGAACAAGCCGAATGCCATGACAAAAATCTGTGTCGACGTCTTTCTGTCGAAATGGGATTTCGATGTCGTTTTCGGCGAGCGCGATTCAGTTCCCCGTAAGCCGAATCCACAGGGAGCCATTGAAATCGCGAAAAAAATGTCGATACCCCCATCTAATTTTCTGTATCTTGGCGACATGGCGACCGATATGAAAACAGCTGTTTCTGCAGGCATGTTTCCCGTTGGCGTGCTTTGGGGTTTTCGCTCCTCAAAAGAGCTAAAAGAAAATGGAGCTTGTGCTATTATCGACCAGCCTTTAGCGGTTTTAGATCTTTTGCAGGGGCTGTCGGTCAATCCTTGGTCCGTGATTTAATGGATTTAGGAGACCCTCTTCGCCAATTAAATTAGAGAAGAACCATATTTTTTAAAGGCCGTAAACGAGGAGAACCATGGGTGTTTGCGCCGAGGACAACGTATTAGAAGAATTGTTGCAGCTTCTAATATTGGAAAAAATAGAAGAGAACATTTTCCGAGGCCAGAGCCAGGACCTGGGATTTGGGAGCGTGTTTGGCGGTCAAGTGCTGGGCCAGGCCCTATCGGCCGCTTATGAAACCATACCGACGGATCGCAAAGCCCACAGCCTGCATGCCTATTTTCTCCGAATGGGAGATGTGACCAAACCGATCGTTTATGAAGTCGACGCCATTCGGGACGGAAAGAGTTTTACCACCCGCCGCGTGGTGGCCATACAGAAAGGCCGCGCAATATTCAATATGGCGGCATCGTTTCAAATCGACGAGCCCGGATTCGATCATCAAGACAGGTCGCCGGAGGTTAGCGGGCCGGAAGGTATAGAATCCGAGCTCGAGCTTGCCATGAAGGTGGCTGACCAGATACCGGAATCGATTCGAGAAAAAATCTTGTGCAAAAAGCCGATCGAGTTAAGACCTGTGGATCCCATCAACCCCTTTGCTCCGGATAAAAGGGATCCGGTTAAGTATATATGGTTCAAGGCTATCGAAAGAATGCCCGACGATCCGAAAGTGCACCAATATATGCTGGCCTATGCTTCTGACTTCGGACTGGTGGACACCTCTCTTTACCCACACGGGCAAAGTTATTGGGCGCCGAATATGCAGGTCGCCAGCCTGGATCACGCCTTGTGGTTCCACAGGGATTTTAGAATGGACCAATGGCTTTTATACGTTATCAAGAGTTCCACCGCCAGCCGGGCCAAAGGATTGAACCAGGGGCAAGTCTTCACCCAGGACGGAAAGCTCGTTGCCTCCGTGAACCAGGAAGGCCTAATCCGGCACCGTGGAAAGCGATAGCAAAATACGGGACAGTTTTTCAGCCGGTTTCCGCATAATAGAGAACCCTAAGTACAAAGGACGCCAAGATGGTGTGCCGGCGAGATACCATCGATGTTGCTACAGCAAGATTGGAGAAAAGCGCCCATGAAACTTCCGGCCAATAAAACCAAGATCGTCTGCACCATCGGGCCGGCCTCCCACTCGGTTGAGGTTATCGAACAAATGACCCGGGCCGGAATGAACGTGGCACGCCTCAATTTTTCCCATGGCGATTTCGCCGGTCACAAGAAAGTGATCGATAATATCCGTACCGCATCACGTGAAGTCGGGAAACGGATTGCCATTATGGGGGATCTCCCTGGACCCAAGATGCGCATAGGCCAGCTCGCTGATGAGCCGATCGAATTGAAGTCCGGCGACGCATTCACCCTTACTACGGAACAGATAACAGGTAACACCCAACGGGTTTCCGTATCCTTTTCCCGTCTACCGCAGGCCGTGAAACCCGGTGACATTTTGTACCTGAATGACGGTTACATTCAAATACAGGTGGTCTCAGCGGAAGAAAAGGAAGTCCATTGTCGGATCCTGGTCGGCGGCGAACTACTATCGCACAAAGGGCTTAACTTGCCGGACATCGACCTTGGGATCAGCGCCTTTACGGACCGCGACCACGAATGTCTCAAATTCGCTGCAAAACAAGGTATCGACGCGGTGAGCCAATCGTTTGTCGAGTCGGCAGCAGATATTAACGCCGTCCGTGACGCCGGGGCGGCTTTGGGCTACCATCCGTTCGTTATTGCCAAGATCGAACGCTCGATACCAAACGCTCGCCTGGATGGAATTCTCGAAGCCGCCGACGGTATCATGGTCGCCCGGGGTGATCTGGGCGTGGAAATACCTATCGAACGGATTGCCATGGATCAAAAAAAGCTGATACACATGGCGAATATTAAAGGCAAACCGGTCATTACCGCCACTCAGATGTTGGAGTCTATGACCCGTAACCGGCGTCCGACCCGGGCGGAGTCCACGGATGTTGCCAATGCCATCCTCGACGGCACAGACTGCGTAATGCTGTCCGGCGAATCCGCTGTGGGGAAGTATCCGGTGGAATCTGTGGAAATGCTCGTCAAGATCGCAGCGGCAACCGAGCCCAGTCGCCCCAGTTATAAGGCCAGGGAAATTCTGAGAGAATATAACCGAAAGGACGATGTCAGCGTACGAGATCTTCTCACAATGAGCGTGGAGACTATTGTGGAGCATGTTTCTCCTGCCCTGGTACTTGTACCCAGTCTGAGCGGTGGAACCGCGAAAAGTATCACCCGGTTCAGACTGCCGGTCTGGATAGCGGCGGTGAGTGCTGATGAGGCTGTCTGCCAAAACCTTACATTCTCTTACGGTATTTACCCGGTACATGAGCTCGATCCGCCTGAGATCTGGAACGAGTTTGCCCGAAACTGGCTAAGGTCATACGGGGTCGATGGAAATTTCGTGGTGTTGTCTACAGGACCTTCGCCCAAATACCCCCAAGGAAACAACCGAATTGAAATTATCGACCTCAGAGGTCGATAGGAGATCCAAAAGTTCAGGTTTCTGAAGACTGCCTATTGAACTGCACCGTATAAATTTGATATAGACGTTAAGGTTCAATGACTGCTATAATGATCAGCACTTCCAGACTTATTCTCTGCTTTGATGGAATTGACCCCAAGTGACATCATGAAAATAGTGAAAACAGCCATGCCGGGGAATCGACTTTCGAGACGATGGGTTGTTTATCTGATTCGGTGTTCCGATGAATCTTTGTATTGCGGGATAACCAATAACCTGAAATACCGATTGGCCGCGCACAATTCAGGCAGAGGTGCTAAATATACAAGATCCCGGACGCCTGTTGAATTGGTGGGTGCCAGTTCTGAAATGTCCAAAAGCGATGCGCTTAAACTGGAATATCGGGTGAAACGGTTACCTGCCGGCAGGAAAAACCTCGAACTTTCAATGGGTAAATCTGAGATGACGATGCGCCTCAAAAAAGACCTGCAGGCGGTTCGCAAGACCCTCAAGGTTCTGGTAGACAAGACCGAAAGTCTGTTGAAGGCGGTGGACAAACTCGAAAGCCAAAAATTGAACCCAAATTGAGTGATTTTTGATTTGATCTGCACCAATCTCTTGCGTATCAAAGATATGCTAAATTCCTCGACATATCCATGGGTATGGCTGCGGATTTCGCAAATCTTGCTGCATCAAGATCTTGGCACACCTCTTCCCCAAAAATCGCTCAACTTAGGTTCTGTAAAGAGATTGACAGCGAATCGTTCAAGACAATAACTTCGGAGAAAACTCCGGCAAAAAAAGAAGGCCGGGTCCAAAAAGGACTTCACCGGCAACAGCTCAAGGAGGAATTTTGGTTTGACATTCATAGAACGAAGAAAACATCCGAGAGTCGAGATAAGCAATCTCCTATCCTATGTTTGTAAAGATGACGGCGGAAATCCCATAAAGGAAGGAAGCGGAAAGGCGACCAATATAAGCCAGGGGGGAATCCTCATAGAAATCCGAGACCCGCTTGAATGGCAAGACATTTTACAACTGACCATTGACATCGAAGATGGATCGGTGGGTATCAAAGGCAAGGTCATTTATTGCAATGCAGACAATTTTGGAAAGTTTCGAACTGGAATCCAGTTCCTTGAAACCAATGATAAAATCGAATCATTTGTAATGAATCTGTTGAAAATGTACAACAAACTATTAGGATTGGAGTAGTCTGGAGGTTGAACCGAATCAAACAATGAGCATCCCATCCGATAGAAGAGAATTTGAAAGGCTTTCCTTCGATTTTGGGAAGTGTCGGCGCCAGCAACAGAATGGACTATACAGTGATCGGAGACAGCGTTAACATTGCAGCCCGGCTGCAGCAGTTGGCCGGGGGCGGTGAAATCATCATCGGTGAGGAGACCTATCGACAAATCAGAGATAAATTCCGTATGGAGAAAAAGGCTAAAGAGCATTTTAGACATAAAAACAAACCGATCATATGTTATTATGTGTCAAGGTGAGAAACGCCGGCGGTTCATCGGTGTTGTTTCATTCATTATTAAAGCGACCATTTGGGCATATTTATCGATGTTTACCAAGCAACCCCCTTTTGTTCGGATAAAAGCTGTTTCAAAACCTCAAACAGCTATCGGTTCGATACAGCTCGGATCATTGTTTTTAACGGCGTTTACTATTTTTGATACCGGATGATATTTCAGATCATGGACCATCCCCTCCCGCAGAATGATCTTTAACGCTTTTGGATCATGTATTTCAGGGCTCAACCATTTTTCATGGAACTCCTGAGACAGGATTGCCGGCATTCGATGGTGAATTTCACGTACAGATCCGCTTGCTGCGGTGGTGATGATGGTGCAGGATTTGTACACGGTGTCGCCATCAGATTCTTTGTCGGTCCATTTTTCCCACAGGCCGGCAAATGCAAAGGGTCCGACCAAAGGCGAGGAAATATAGTAGGGCTGCTTGTTACCTTTCTCACCTTTCCATTCATAAAAACCATCTGCAGGGATCAGGCATCGGCGTTTTTTGAATGCATTCCGGAAACTGGGCTTTTCCGCAACAGTTTCAGCTCGCGCATTGATCATTCTGGAGCCGATGGAAATATCCTTTGCCCAGAATGGCACAAGACCCCAATAAAGCGTTTCCAGCCAATTTTTATGCTCATGTTTGACAATGGAAAAAATCTTTTGGGTGGGCGCCACATTATAGTTCGGGACAGCTTCAAGCAGTGCCGTTTCTACGCCAAAAATTTGCTGAATAGTATGTAACGGACTGTTTTGAACGAATCTTCCACACATTAGTTTTGCTTTTTATTATGATTTTCAAGCCCCGTCCGCCGTTTACCTTTCTCCTTTGTTCTCGTGGTCCTTTTTTAAATGTGTTAAAAATTGATATCGTAAGGTCCATGGACGGTATAACGTACATATTCCTTATTAAAAGAGCTTTTGTCAAGGTTTGAAGGCTTTGTAATTATTCTGATTTGATTCAGAAAACAATCGATCCACCTGGAAAAATCAAATTCAGTTCGGCTTTTTGACAAGCCGACTTCTTTTTTTAAAGTGCCCTATGTTTAAAATCGTCCTCAGCAACCAGAAAGGCGTTGATTTCTTCAGGGGTTAAAATCCTTGCCCGTGGTTATTTACTGTGTTACAGATTTGCCGGAAGAGAGGTACATGTTCACGGGTAAGCGCACCCCGTGAACATGTACGTAGATAGAAGAAAAATAAATATATATGATCGTCCGGCCATAGAGACGGCCGGAAAGATTTTTTTCCTTCCAAGAACATTCTTTTCGAAAAGATAGACAGCTTTCACACTGCTAAAACGGCCATCAATGGAACTGATATGTTGTTTATATCTTTTGACGACGAGGAATTAAGGGGATTTTCGTGAATCATCGAAGAAACAACGGTTCCCCATGTCGTTCAAAAACCATCGGAGGTAAAAATATATGAAAATTATGATTACCGGCAATAAGGGACAATTGGGCAGCGATTCTGAAATTGTCTTGGGCTCAGATCATGAAATCTTGGGAATAGACCTGGATGAACTCGATATCACGGACCTGTCGGATGTCCAAAGGGTCGTACAGAAATTTTCCCCCCATGTGATACTCAATTGTGCGGCCTATACCCTGGTCGACAACTGTGAAACCGAAAAGGAACTGGCCTGGAACGTCAATGTCATCGGTCCGAAAAACCTGGCACTGAGCGTGGCGAAATACGGCGGCCGGTTAATCCATATCTCTACCGATTATGTTTTTGACGGCCGGAAAAGAATACCGCTCCCCTACGTGGAAGAGGATGAGCCCAACCCGATCAATTATTACGGAGTTACAAAAAACGAAGGAGAAAAAGCGATCAGACGTACCATCGATGGACATATAATTGTCAGGACGTCGTGGCTTTATGGCATCACAGGAAACAATTTTCTAAAGACAATGCTTAAGCTGGCTTTGAAAAATCCCGACAAAGAAATCAAGGTAGTAGACGACCAATACGGTTCACCGACGTGGTCCTATCGACTGGCCCAGCAAATTGAACGACTGGTGGATATGAACGGGCAGGGAGCCTTTCATGCCACCTCGGAAGGCCATTGTACATGGTATGAACTGGCCGGTTGTTTCCTTGAAAAAATGGGAGTGCCCCATACCCTGGTGCCGTGCTCCAGTGAAGAATTTCCGACGCCGGCAGCACGGCCGAAAAACTCCATTCTGGAAAACCGGCATCTTAAAGATAAGAAAATGAATATTATGAGACACTGGCAAGACGATCTGGATCGATTTGTCTCAAAATTTCGTGAACATTTAATAGATGAGGTCTTGTCGGGTGTTTGAGCAAGTAGACTATAGGGTATTTTTTTGCGCGAGCCCTAAGATAAACAAAAGATGTTTTAATGGATCCGCTTCAAGCTGTTTTCATCGATAATTATCGTGGGCTCTATGCTGGTTTGCCGGGGTAATGGCTCTAATTTATGGATTATAAGAAGTGAAAAAGACTTGTTTTATCTGTGGAATGCAGGATAATGTATGGCATGTGTTCCAAATTGCGGTTTCTCGGCTTCATCCCACTGGGACCGCTTCCTGCCCGTAGGACGTACAGGCCGGAGGGTAGGCCCCTATGGGCCGGAGGCTTGAAGCCGTGAAAAAAATCAAGTTAATCTTGTCAGAAAGCTTTTTGGCTTTATGTCTAAATAATTATGAACTCATCAGTAAGAAGGTAGGAAGCGCAGAATTCAATTGGTTCAGTGCAATCAGAATGTAATTTGAGGAGGTAAGTGATGAAAGAACTGGATGTATTTTTGAAAAACGTGGTCGAAGGTATGAAATCAATGGCTCAGGGGATTGACGTGTTGGCAGAAAAACTGGAAATTATTGCAAAATCCCGGGTGGATGTGAGGCCAAAAAGGAAGGCCAAAGCTAAGCCTGCACGAAAAGCTCCTGCAAAGTCTTCAAAGAAAAAGGCTGCCCAAAAGGCCCCAAAAAGGGCTGTTTCCAACAAAGCAAAGCCCCGGACTGCCGTGGCCACCGTCCTTGCAATTATCAATAGATCCAAAAAAGGTGTAAATATGGCAACCCTTATGGAAAAAACAGGGTATGATCAAAAGAAGATAGCCAATCTGGTTTACAAGTTAAAGAACCAGGGAAAGATCAAGAGTGTGAAAAAGGGTGTCTATTTAAAAGCATAATCCTGAGCGTTTTTTTGATATATTGGAGCTAACGAGCGGAAACCTGCTAAAACGATACATCCGGGTTAGGTCTTAATCAAACAGGAGCAATACCTGCCATCATTAAACCGATTTGACGGACCTTTTCTGTATCGGACGTACTAAAGGTGTCTATAATGCGGCCTTCAAACATAACCGCGATTCTGTCTGATAGGGTCAAAGCTTCCGAAAGATCCCCGGTAATAAGGAGTATCCCGGTTTTTTCCCGTGCTTTTAGCAGTAAATTCCATACATCTTCCGTTGCAGCGATATCCAACCCCTGAGTGGGCTGTTCCGCCACAATCAGTCGCGGTTTGCGATAAAATTCACGGGCCAGAACCATCTTCTGGAGATTGCCGCCGGAGAGTTGACGCGCCAGTAAGCGAACATTTCCAGGCTTGACGCCGAATGCTTCTATGAGTCCTTTTGCTTTTATCTCTGCCTTACGCTTGCTCAACCACGGACCCGATGAAAAACCTTCCCGGGTGGTCAGAAGGAAATTGTCCACCAAGTCGAGACCCAAGCAAACCGCCAGTCCCTGACGATCTTCGGGGACATAAGACAAAGCGTTGTCCCACGGTCTTTTGAGAAAAAATCTATTCCAGGGCTGGCCAAGAATGAACACATCACCCTTTTCAGGGGGTTGAAGGCCGCAGATGGTTTCCACCAGAGGTTTTTGGCCATTTCCGGAAACCCCGACGATTCCTAATATCTCACCCTGTCGAACTTCAAGGTTGATGTTCTCTAACAAATTGTTGCTGAGCCCTTCGACTCTAAGGACCATTTGTTTCGGCTCCAGGGGCTGTTTTTCGATTTGAAACATGATTTCGCGACCCACCATAAGCTGTGCCAGTTCAGATTTGGAGCCAACATCGGCGGCATCAAGGGTGTCGACAACCTGTCCATGGCGCAACACGGTGATCTCATCTGCAATTTCCAGAACCTCATCGAGTTTATGGCTGATAAAAACAATGGCCTTTCCCTGATTGGCCATCTGTCTGAGTGCATCAAAGAGATGGGCGGTTTCTTGAGGTGTAAGAACGGCGGTGGGTTCGTCAAAAATGAGGAATTGACTCTGGCGGTACAAAAGTTTCAGAATCTCGACCCGTTGTTTTTCGCCCATGGATAAATTGGATATTCGTGCGGACGGATCGATATCAAGCTCATAGCGATCGGCCAAATCTTTGACAAGACGTTTCATTTGTTTAGGATTCAGAAAGAATCGTTTGTCCTGACCAAGAAGTATATTTTCAGCGACAGTCATGGCATCGATCAACATGAAATGCTGATAGACCATGCCGATTCCAGCCTTGATTGCGGCCTTGGTGGAAGAAAAAGAAACTGGTTTTCCATTGATTAAAATTCTACCGCTGTCCGGCTGGAGTTGACCGGCAAGAATGCTCATAAGCGTACTCTTGCCGGCTCCGTTTTCACCCAGCAGGGCCATTATTTTCCCTGAACAAATGTCCAGATTGATTTTCCTGTTGGCATGCACAGCCCCGAACGATTTGCTGATATTTTCAAGCTGGATATGCGATGTGGCGTTATCGATCATGAAGATCCTCGCCTTTTGCCGATAGGGGTTGAATAAATTGTGATTCCGAATCCCACGGAAAGAGGATCCATGTGTCCTGGCTCACCTCTGTGATAAAGGTATCCACCATAGGTTTTCCGGCGGGTTTGGCATAGACGGTGGCAAAATGGGCCTTGGGGAGTAACTCTCTGACAACTTCAGCGGTTCTCCCCGTATCCACAAGATCGTCAATAATCAGCCAGCCCTCGTCATCGCCTGACATCGGCTTGAGAATTTGGATTTCGCCCCGCTGGTCCTGCCAGTCGTAACTGGTTACGCAGACCGTGTCGACCATGTGGATGTCGAGCTCCCGGGCAACAATCGCAGCAGGGACCATTCCGCCCCGGGTGACGGCGACAATGCCTCTAAAAAAATTCATGTCCAGCAGACGCCAGGCCAGAGCCCGGGAATCTCGGTGAAGCTGATCCCATGAGATGGGGTATGTTTTAGTATAAGTCTGATTCATCACAATAATATGTCCTATTCTAAAGGTTCTATATTGATGCCCAATGCCGACGGCACTTCAGTTCCTCCTCGTTTCCAGGAAGAAAGCACCAGGACGATAACCGTAAGGGCATACGGCAGCATCAGCAAAAGTGAAGAAGGAATATGCGTGCCGGATGCCTGGAGTCTGAGCTGAAGAGCCATAACGCCCCCAAAAAGATAAGCCCCAATAACAGCTCGCCCCGGATGCCAGAAAGCAAAGATGACAAGGGCAATGGCGATCCATCCGCGACCGGCTGACAGACCATTGGCCCACAAGTGCGTGTATGCCAGAGAGAGATAAGCGCCGCCGAATCCCACCAGACAACCACCAACAAGCACACCGGCCCATCGGTAACCTACCACTCTGAGACCACCCGCCGATGCTGCCTGGGGATATTCACCAACAGCACGCATTCCCATGCCCCAACGGGTATATCGAAAAAAAGCCCACATGAACGGCGGGATGAGATAGGTCGTGTAAACCAGGGGATCGTGATCAAAGAAAACAGGGCCCAGAATGGGAATTTTAGACAGCACAGGAAGTGGCATTGGAGAAAATCCAGGGGCTGCCTGTCCGATAAAAGGGGTGCCCAGATAGTTGGCCAGGCCCACGCCAAGAATTGTCAATGCCAGTCCGGAAACCACCTGGTTACCCTGGAACTCGAGACATACCAGTCCATGTATTCCTGCCAGAAAGGCACCCGCACAGCCGCCGATTAAAAAGGCCAAAATCGGGCTACCGAAGAATTTGGCTGCAACAAAGGCTGCCAGCGCGCCGAACATCATAATCCCCTCGATACCTAAATTGAGAATGCCTGATTTTTCGGTAAATATTTCACCCAGTGTGGCATACAGAATAGGGGTCCCTGACTGAACGGCAGCGGCAAGAAGCGGTATCAGGAATTCTAGGGTCATGATTTCTTCCCAAGGGAAATGCGATAATCGATAAAGAAACTTCCAGCCAGAACGGTCAGCAGTATAAGACCTTCCATGATTCCGCCAAAGGCTGCAGGCACCTGAAGATCGAGCTGGAGATTTTCCAGGCCGACTCTCAGTCCGGCCAGAAGAAACGAGGCGATCCCGATGGAGATCGGATTCAGCCTGGCCAGCCAGGCCACAACAATCGCCGTATAGCCATATCCCACAATGATACCGGGTTGAAGACGATTGATTGTCGAAGAGGCTTCCAAAAATCCAGCCCATCCGGCCAGAGCACCGCTCAGAAACAAGACCAACATTACAAGTCTGTTATAAGGCAGACCGGCATATCTTGCGGCCTTGATATTTTCACCGCTGGCTTTGAGTTCATAGCCCAGACGGGTATATTTAAAAAAGATCCAGATGGCCACACCTGAAAAAATACAAAGAATGATCCCCCAGTTTAACTGTGTATGGCCGATTTTCCCGACAATTGCCGAGGTTGAAAACTCACGTGTCATGGGAAATCCAAAGCTTACGGGATCTTTCCATGGCCCATAAACCAGATAATCTAGAAATAAGATTGCCAGATAGTTAAACATGAGGGTGACGATAATTTCATTGGCTCGCATGTAAAGCTTCAGAACCGCGGGAATGAGGCCCCAGAGGCCGCCTGCAATGAACGCCATTGCCAGCATGCCTGGGAGAACAACAAACCAGGGCAGATCAGGGAATCGAAGGGCGACCCAGGTGGCGCCGATGGCTCCCAAAGCATACTGTCCCTCGGCGCCGATATTCCAGATCTTGAGACGGAAAGCAATGGCTACGCCCAGGGAACAGAGAAAAATGGGCACCGCCTTGATCAGGCAGTCTTGTATGGCCAGCAGGGATCCGAAGGCACCGTTGAACAAAAGAACGATTGCCGTCAAAGGCGGCTTATTCTGTAACGCCAGCATGATTGCGCTGACGGCAAGGGAGAGGGACAAGGCCCCAAATAAAACAAGACAGGAACTCCATACCAGAGGCTCCTGTCTTTTTTTTATTTTAAATCTGAACATTGAGTGGTTACTTCTGACGGCTTCGTAAAATGTTTATTCAGTCCTGAAGAATAAAAACAACGGCTATGCCATTTTATTCGGCTAAACCGGAATATTGGAATAATGGAGTGTTGGAGTAATGGGTTTAGTGGAATTCTATCTATTTTTAGATACATTACGGCAAGATGAGTACAGTTCCTGGATCCTGGATCTGTTTTTTGACCCCTGTGATTAAAATAAGATGTCTTCTGCTTTTAATACCCAATATTCCACTACTCCAGCACTCCATCATTCCTGCCGGCATATATGGTAGACTTCACCTCTCTATGATGGTACCAAAGTCGGGCCTTCTGGACCCGGATATTTACTGGGTTGTTCCGATGACGCCCTCAACAAACCAGGTCATGCCCAATAATTCCTTATCATCAGCAGCGGCACCTTTTGCGATTCGAAGTTTGCCGGACTGATCTTTTATGGGGCCCACAAATACTTTGGCCTTGCCGGATGCGATCGCGTCTTTTTTGGTCAAAACACTTTTTTGAACCGTTTCCGGGACCATGCTGCCCATGGGGCTGATATCCACGATTCCATGTTCAAGGCCGTACCAATAAACGTTGCTTTTCCAGGTGCCGTTTTGAACTTTTTTCACTATTTCCTTGTAGAATGGACTCCAGTTCCATATGGGTGCGCAAAGATGGGATTTGGGGGCAAATTTAGACATATCGGAATTGTACCCCACCGAGTAGACACCTTTTTCCTGTGCGGCTTCCTGTGGAGCCGGCGAATCCTGATGCTGGGCGATGACATCCGCCCCGACATCCAGAAGGCTTTTGGCAGCTTCTTTTTCAGTTGCCGGGTCGTACCAGGTTTTGGTCCAAACCACACGAACCTCGACATCAGAATTAACAGACTGTGCGCCGAGCGCAAAGGCATTGATACCCCGGATCACCTCCGGAATAGGAAATGCCGCCACATAACCCAGGATTTTGGATTTGGTCATGGCGCCGGCCACCATTCCCGACAGATATCGAGCCTGATACATCCGGCCGAAGTAGTTCCCCATATTCTTGGCGGTTTTGAAGCCGGAGCAATGCATAAACACAATGTCGGGGAACTGTTTGGCCACCTTGAGCATGGGGTCCATATAGCCGTAACTGGTTGC
>JAFCZV010000154.1 GCA_019314155.1 Deltaproteobacteria bacterium | reverse complement strand
GATCATAGGCAACAATCTCCGGTGAAATATCGAGAAGTTGTTTCATGTGCTCAATGGTCGATATAAAAAACTCATAGGCCGAAAGATTTTCCAGATCGCCGATATGCTGGCTTAAAAAAGCCTGATTATTCTTTGTGAGACACACCGTATTTTTCAGTTCAGCACCGCAGGCCAGTATGGGCGGGACCGTTTTTTTAAGAAAAACAGGAACCGGAACATACCCCCTGGAACGACGGAAAAAACGTGTGGTACCGGCGGATTCTCTTACAATGGAATCATCGCTGCGCAGATAGATATCCCGGTTATGGATTAAAAAATAATCGGCGATGCCTGAAAGCCGTTGGAACGCATCGTCGTTGTCAATGGCAATCGGCTCCTCACTCAAGTTTCCGCTGGTCATTACCAGGGCGGTAAAACCGTGGCTTAGAATAAGATAGTGGAGGGGGGTATACGGCAGCATTGTGCCGAAATACCGGTTTCGGGGTGAAACTTCCTCTGAAATTGGACAGGGTTCTATTTTTTCCAAAAGAACAATGGGACGTTGGAAAGAAGTCAGAAGTTCTTCTTCTGCCGGCCCGACCACCGCATATTTTCGAATATGCTCCATATCAAAAGACATGACGGCCATCGGTTTTTCTTCCCGATGTTTTCTCTCTCTTAAGGCTGCCACAGCATCTGTATTCCCGGCATCGACAGCCAGGTGAAAACCGCCCAGCCCCTTAATGGCAATGATACATCCCTGCTTTAAAAGCGTCGCCGTCCGTTCGATGGGGTTTGAGGTGTTGACCTTGTTACGGTCTCTGTCAAAAAGACTGACTTGTGGGCCGCAGTCTTTACAGGCATTGGGTTGGGCGTGAAACCTTCTATTTCCAGGATCGTCATATTCAGCCTGGCATAGGGAGCACATTTTAAAGTGTTTCATGGAGGTTTTCGGTCGATCGTAGGGAATGTCGTCGATGATGGTATAACGGGGGCCACAGTTGGTGCAGTTGATGAAAGGATAGCCAAACCGCCGATCTTTGGGGTCAAACAGTTCTTGGCGGCAGGGGTCGCAGATGGATACATCCGGGGGGATTAGGGTGCTCATCGATGCCGAGTCCCCGCTGGCTGTGATTGAAAAATTTTTAAAGTCTTTTACACGTTCGTGGTGAAGAGAAATCTGGGTGATCCGGGCCAGCGGCGGACTTTTTCGGGCAAGATCTGCCGAAAAAGATTCAATATTATTTTGGGGCCCTTCAATATGGATGACTACGCCTGAAGAGGTGTTGGCGACTTCGCCGTTCAGACGGTATTGGTTTGCAAGTTGATAAACAAAAGGGCGAAAGCCGACACCTTGTACGATACCGTTGACTTCCATTCTTCTGGCCACCCAACTGCTCGCCAATGGTTACCCGTCTCCTTTTTTGGGTTTGTCGAATATCAGCGAAGCTGCTTCCCGGATGAGCTTCAAGGATTCCATGGCGTCTTCTTCGTTTATTTTGTTGATGGCAAAACCGGCATGTACGATAACGTAATCTCCGATTTTTGGGCTTTCGATGAGGAGCAGGCTGGCTTGTCTTCGGACACCGTCGACATCGATGGTGGCCACATTATTTTCAATTTTTACAATCTTCGATGGAATGGCAAGACACATCCGTATGTATCCTTTTTAATTCCGCTTAACCAGAATGAACGCTTTTCCCAGACTTTTTGTCAAAATGGTCGGAATGATCTCACGATGAGATTTTGAAACCGGCAATCCGTTTCTTGCTTTTAAATATCAAAAGTTGGGCCGTTGTTCAACCCGGAAAAACGACCGTTTCAGCGAACTCGATCCGTGCAAAATTCAGGGATTAAAAGAGAATCAGTTTTCTTTCGCTTGAACCTTAATCCCGATGATTTTCAGCTCTGCAATCACCAGGTCGACCAGACGGCTTAAATTCCGGGCGACTTCGGTGGACAAGCTCAGACTTGTGGAAAACTGTTTGGGTTCAATGCCGAACAGGGTTGTGGAAAACTGTTTGGGTTCAATGCCGAACAGGGTAATATTTTGAGGCATGATATCCGTGATGACGGCAACTCCCATAACATCGGCCAGACCGATTTGATGGGGGGAAGTTTTAGAACTGAAATAAGCAGGCGGATCCTCAATCCTTGTGATAGTTCCGGGTTCACAGCCGGATTTGACGGCGTCGATAATCAAAATATGGCTGCGTTCTTCAAAGTAGGGCAGAAGTTCGATGCCCATGGTTCCGCCGTCGACAATTTCAACGGCATCGGAACAATCATAGCGGTTCTGCAGTTCCTCGACGGCTTTAACTCCGACACCCTCATCGGAGAGCAGGATGTTACCTAAACCGAGTACCAATACATTAAAAAAAGATTGCCCGGAGTCTTTTGAATCTTCATTTTTTGCAGACTCCGGGCAATTGCTGTTCGATGCTGTTCGATTGGGACTCAAAATGCTCTAACTTTCACGATCTCTTTATTATGGGTATCTACCATATGAATGGCACACGCCAGACACGGGTCAAAAGAATGTACCGTTCTCAGTACCTCCAGCGGTTTTTCAGGATCAGCGACGGGAGTGCCGATCAGGGCCGCTTCATACGGTCCCTTAGCATCTTCGCTGTTGCGAGGGGCCGCATTCCAGGTTGAGGGAACAACGCACTGGTAATTTTTTATTTTTCCGTCTTCGATAACCACCCAGTGAGAAAGCATGCCTCGGGGGGCTTCATGGAAACCGAAACCCATCTGTTCGCCTTTGGGAAAAACCGGTTCGTTGAATGTTGCATAGTCACCTTTGCCGATATTATCAATTAAAGCCTGCCATTGGGACACAACAGCATCGTGCAAAACAGCGCATCGGATGGCCCGGCCTGCAATCCTGCCGATAGTTGAGTGGAGAGAATTAATAGAAACCCTCGTGCTTGACCCCAGCATTGACAGAACGGCATTGACTGTATCCAGAGTTCCGGTGGTGTACTTCACCGTTGGTTTATGACCGGCCGCAAACATACACAGTACATTGGCAAGGGGTCCTACCTGGGCCGGCTTGCCTTTGAAAGTCGGCGCTTTTACCCAGGAATATTTTCCTTTCTCGTCATATTCGGTATGGTTGGGAACCGTTTCTTCCTCCCAGGGATGACGATCCCAGTCACCTTTATACCAGGAATGTTTAATGCTTTCCTTTATATTTTCTTTAAAGTAATCATCCTTAAAAGAAGTTATGGCTTTAAAGGAAGAAACATCTCCATTTGCAATATAACCGCCAGGCAGTTCAAATTTAGTTCCGGCGGTATCCAGGGGCATGTCCGGAACGCATAGATAGTTGGTTACCCCGGCTCCGTAAGTTGTCCAGTCGGCGTAAATGGCCCCGACGGCGGCAACATCTATCATATAGACGTTTTTAATAAAATCGCCGATTTCATCGATCAGAGTTTTCACATAATAGAGGCGTTCCATGTTCAGGGCCGATTGGCTGTCCGGGTTAATGGGGTTGGCAACCCCGCCCACGGCCAGGTTTTGAATGTGGGGGGTTTTGCTGCCGAGAATGGCGACCACTTTATTGATTCTCTGCTGATAATCCAACGCCTGGAGATAGTGGGAGAAGGCCAGCAGATTTACTTTCGGAGGCAGCTTCATGGCTTTATGGCCCCAGTAGCCGCTGGCATAAATTCCAAGCTGACCTGAATTGACAAAGGTCTTAAGCCTATCCTGGGCGGCCTTCATTTCATGCCGACTGTTTTTGGGCCAGGTGGACAGCTGTTGGGCCAGATCGGCAGTGGCTTTGGGATCGGCTTTTAAGACCCAGTCAAGGGCGCAAAGATGATAAAAATGAACAATGTGATCAAATATTCCGTGGGCTCCCAAAATCAGGTTGCGGATATATTGAGCATTTAAGGGAGCCTCCAAATTTAAAGCGTTCTCGATCGCCCGGACCGAGGTAATGGCATGAACGGTGGTTCAGACGCCGCAAATTCGTTGTGTGAAAATCCAGGCATCTCTGGGGTCGCGGCCTTGGAGGATGACTTCAATGCCGCGCCACATCTGTCCGGATGACCAGGCATTGACCACCTTGCCGTTATCGACTTCACATTCAATTTTAAGATGACCTTCAATTCTGGTAACCGGATCGATTACAATTCGTTTGGACATATAATGCCTCCTTGATTCACGAAATCGCCGTGCTTAGGCCCTGCGATATACAGGCAGTCTTTTAATAAACCACAGAAATGCCATAATTTCTATGGCAACGATTCCTATAGATACAAAAATTTCTCCGAAGGCCGGAAAATACCTCCAGCCGTCGCCAGGGTTAAATCCAATGATGTAGCAGTTGAAACGATATAATGTGGCTGCGAGAACTATTGATACAGCAGATAGAAATAGAAGGGGGGCTTTACGTCGATTGGCAGGGACAAAAAGAATGCACATGGGAACCAGCAGCAATAGATTTTCCAGCAGAAACATATTTCCGAGCAGATCGCCTTTGAAGGCCAGGTTTAGATGGCCTCTGATGGCAACATCGGCAAAGCGGACAATCAAATAGCCGGCGATCAGCCAGGCCATGACTGCCGAAAGCTTTCCCAACAAATGGGTTTCATCCGGCAGGGTGTATCTTTGGGCTGAAACGCAGGATTCAAAAACGACAATGGCATATCCCATAAAAACGCATGAAATTAAAAACAAGAGCGGCAGGAGGCCGGTCCACCACAACGGACTCAGCTTGCTGCCTGCCAGCAGCATCACGGTTCCCAGAGAGGATTGATGCATGGTGGGCAGCAGGATTCCCAGGGCAATGAAAATAAACATGATTTTTTTCAATCCAGCCCGGGCCTTTTCGCCGCCGAGTTTTGTCAGAAACGTGGGGGTAAATTCAACCCACAGAACAAAGACGTAAGCACCCACACATAATGCCACTTCCAGCAAGACCGAGTTGGGGTTGATGTACCAGGGCAGAAAGATGTTATACAATTGCCAGTATCGGCCGACATCGATAACCACCGCCACGCCTGCCAATGAATAACCGAAGAGGCTTGTCATCAGCGCCGGTCGTAGCAACGGATGATATTCTCCCTTGTTGAATACATAGATGAGGAGCGCCAGGGCGTAGCCGCCACATCCAAAAGCGGTTCCGATCACCACATCGAATGCGATCCAGATTCCCCAGGGATAACCGTCACTCATGTTGCTTACCGCACCAATACCGTATATAAATCGTTTTCCGATGAACAGAAGAGAAATCAGGAACAGCAACAGACAAAACAAGAACGTCGGTGTTAGAATCTTTCCCCCTAATGGTTGTTCTTCTTTCATAACTCTCTCCCTAAAGCTTGCACCTCATTTGGTTGGGCTCCCGTAACTCTCCGGGGAAGTTATTCTTCTTTGTCGCCCCGCTTCTTGACCAAAAAAATTAATCCGCCCAGGGCAACAATTGGAAGTATCATCCCCTGGTAAAGGGTGTGCTGAATGTTTTCTGACAGCGCCACATAGGATTTGGACGGCAGATCGGGAAGCCCCAGCTTGTCGAAGGGCACACCGGACAGCATCAGCATCTGGGTGCCGCCCACTTCGTTTTCCCCATATAAAGCCGGGGTATAGTGTGCCGCTGGTTTATATTGGGCCCGGCCGGACTCCAGCGAGGATAGCGGAAAATCGTAGTATTTTCCCGGCTGCATGTTTTCCCGGCGTTTGGCCTCCTCAAGCAGTCCTGTCAACGATCCGAACAAAGAAGCGCCGGTGGGGCAGGCACTGCAACAGCCGGGTAATTCGCCTTTTTCCACCAGGTGATTACACAACTGGCATTTGACGATTTTCGGAAAGGGATCGTCCCACTCAAACTTGGGAATATTGAACGGGCAGGCCACCTGGCAGTAGCGGCAGCCGATGCAGGCGTCCTTGTTATAGGATACGATCCCGGTCTTTTTATCCTTGATCATGGCGGTTGCCGGACAGGCGGAAACACAGGCAGGGTCGACGCAATGCATGCAATGCCGTTTGATAAAAGAATATCCGTCGGTTTCCCGGTCCTTTTCTCTTCCGGTGCCGTTTTCATATTTTTTGATAATATTGAGGGTGCTGGCAGACAGATCCATGGGGTTGTCCCATAAGTTTTGTGCGCCTTGCATTTCCGGAGGCAAATCATTGGCTTTACGGCAACCCACCATACAGGTCTTGCATCCGATACAAAGGGTTGCATCATAAAGAATTCCGACGGCATCCGGAAGGCGGATCTTTTCACGCGCCAGGGCCAGGGTCGGCTGGACCAGCGCCAGGGCGGCGCCACCGGCAATTCCCTTGAGGAAATCTCTTCGTTTGATCTCCATGAACTATTCTCCTTCGTCAGATTTGCCAAGGTTTTTGGTGATTACTGCACCTGCACCGATGGCGACACCGGCGATACCCCCCAGTAGGGCGGCGGCTCCTGCTGACACGCCCTTGCCTTTTTCCATTTCAATGGGTGCGTGGGCGGCATCCGGCGTAACCTGTAAAATTTCAGCCTGGGTGTGCAGGGGGATTTTAAATCCCACCGCTTGTTCAGTACACCCGAAACAGGGATGACCGGTTCCCACCGGCCATGCACCGGCGCCAACTTCATTAAAAAGGATAGCGGGACAATTAGCATGGGTTATCGGTCCCTTGCAGCCTAATTTATACAGACAGTAACCCTGGCGATGGCCTTCGTCGCCGAATGTGTCGGCAAAACGACCGGCGTCGAAGTGGGGTCTTCTTTCGCAGTTTTCGTGGATCAGTCTGCCGTAGGCAAATTTAGGCCTGGCTTTTTCATCTAAGGCAGGAAGTTTGCCAAAAGTGAGAAAATACAGGACCGTTGATAGAAAATTGTAGGGATTGGGCGGGCATCCCGGTATGGACACCACGGTCGTTCCCTTCAATACTTCAGGAATACCGGTGGCCCCTGTTGGGTTGGGAGGGGATGATTGAACGCCTCCCCAGGATGCACACGAGCCGATGGCAATCACTGCGGCGGCTTTGGCGGCGATTTCCTTGACGATATCCACAAAGGGACGTCCTGCAATCATGCAGTATTTGCCGCCGTCTTTCAGCGGTGCCGAACCTTCAACGACCAGGATGAATTTTCCGGCATTCTCTTTTACCGACTGGTACAGGGCTGCTTCGGCCTGGTGGCCGGCACCGGCGTTTAGCGTCTCGTGATAATCCAATGAAATGAGATCTAAAATAAGATGTTCCAAACTGGGGTGGGAGGTCCGCAGAAGAGTTTCGGTACAGCCGGTGCACTCCTGCCCGTGCAGCCAGATTACTGTTGGGCGGCGTTTGGGATTGGTGATTGCTTCAGCGATTTGCGTGCCTGCGCTCAAAGGCAGGCCCATGCTCACCGCCATTATCCCGCAGAATTTCATAAAATCTCGCCGTGATACCCCTTTAAGCCTTTCCTCGATAGGGTCTGTAATATGCTGTTTTTTCATTTTTTCCCTCTTAGTTGGAAGGTGGTAAAAGGTTATGATTCAAATTCTGTATTTTATTAATGGAAAGAGTTGTTTTGTCAAAGAACGTGGAATCTATTTTGAGCGACCTGCGGGGATTTTCTTTTTTTGTCTTTGAAAGTGATGTCGCTCAACAGGCGACAAAAATACCACAAAGTGGTACTTTTGTGCAGTTAAATCAACATATTGGATAATAGCAAAAGAGTCAAGAGATTATTTATAATTTCAGAAAAAATCCGTTCATTTCGGTTGTGAAATTGAATATGGAATTATACGATGCTTTTTCGCACTCCGGCAGGAATCCGAGCTTTACGCTCGATTTAGGCCTAATCCTCATCGTCGATATTAACGGGATCATCATCTGAAATTTTTAGAGGGGAGGTAATCTTTTTTATGTCGTCATTTTTTTCATCGAAACTTGGTTCAGAGATATCTTCATCATCAAGCAGCCCATCGATTTCAACGTCCTCGTTTTCAAGGTCATCCAGGATCGGGGATTTTTTCTTGTCTTTTATCAAAAGATCCGTATCATCAAAAAAAAGCTCAACAGGCTGATCATCACTGGATTCGTACATCTTTGTAACTGCTGCAGCTATTTCCTCAGCATATATTCCGATGGGGAACAGGTTTTGAGTCCTCAATGTCGCGATAAGCGCATTTTTGCCTTTTTCAATTGCCGATTTTACGACCTCATCGTCAAATGCCTCCTCACATAGCAGTGAAAATATTTCTTTATCCAGCTCGGCATATTCTCTGATGACCAGTCTGGTTTTTTCCTCATTTTTTAAAATTAAATATTTTTGTTTCATTGTGTATATCTCCCTTAAATACAGTGGGATTTCTGTATTTGATCATTGTTGAAAAAATCAATTTTCTTTTAATTTTCCGGAAATCATAAAAAACGGATCGTGTCAACCAACAAAAATAAAAAATATTGACCTCTTTTGTCCAAAATGATAGTTAATTTCGATTGATCGTTTAGAACATGATAATACCGGAGGGATGGCTGAGTGGTCGAAAGCGGCGGTCTTGAAAACCGTTGAGTGTAACAGCTCCGTGGGTTCGAATCCTACTCCCTCCGCCATGCCTGTTTTCCATAGATGTAAGAAGTTTTTCGAAATTGTTGTATGACAATTGTCCGGATAACGATCAAAGCATAATATTTAAGGCAAACCTGGAGAGATGGCCGAGCTGGCTGAAGGCGCTCGCCTGCTAAGCGAGTGAGGGGTGAAAACTCCTCCGAGGGTTCGAATCCCTCTCTCTCCGCCATTTCAAATACTTAGCCCGGCTTCAACGGCCGGGCTTTTTGTTTTTTTGTCTCTCTTTAGTGTGCTTCAGTGTACTACTTTACTAAATTGTTATGCCCTATAATTGATTTGACAGGACAAAAAGGTGTGTTAATGAATTTCTTGACACTGGAATTTCAACTTAACAATATCACAACTTCTGAAGCCGCTTTCAGGTTCAAAATACAATAGCCGTAACATGTAATCGGGACTCGTTACGGTTTTGTTGGAGTAAACACACGAAACAAAGAAGGTCAAATTCGTGTGATCACCATTACATATCATCGCTAACCTCTTATCCTCTTTTTGACCATATCACAAATTCGGATGTTTAAATATAGATAGAAGGATCGAGACAACTATCGTTTGGTGATACGGTATTA